>NZ_LWER01000454.1:0-20236 GCF_001634775.1 Sulfitobacter sp. HI0027 | reverse complement strand
GGGCGAAAGCTGCTACGCGTTCATAGGAGCCATCATATCCCAGCTTCACCAGATCAGCATGCATTTGCTTCACTGTCCGCCGCTCTTTGCGTGACTTCCGCGTCTGGATTAAAAGCCAGGCTGACAGCCGATCCGAATAGGGATCCAGCTTGCTTGGACGCTTGGGCGTCTTGAACTGCGGTTCCACCGCACCTTCACGCAGATACTTCTTTATCGTGTTCCGAGACAAACCCGTCCGCCGGGCAATCTCCCTGATTGGCATCTTGTCACGCAATGCCCAGCGTCGAATGACACTCAAAAATCCCATGTCGATCACTCCAAATCCCCCCAACCAAAACCGTCGGGGAAGTGTGTTCACATGGGTCAATTCTCAGTGACAATTTATGGGGCTACCGGGTCAGTTCTCAGTGACAATCAACAAGCGGTATGTCTGAGCGGCTGGAATATATCGAACGCGTTCTGCCGGCGCCGCCGGTTGTTGACTGGATACCTGAGGCATCTTTTCAGGTTGGCGCGTGCACATCACAGCGCTGTGTCTACCGCTTGGTTGGCTCTCGAACTGAATTTGGCGAACACTGTGGGCGACCCCGCGATGTGGAGGTGTTCCTCAGGCTGTCCAGCGGCCGCCAGCTGCGGATCGGGTATAGCAGGGGGTTCCGCCCTGTCGAGCTGGGGCGCACCCCGCAGGAGTTCGACGTGCCGCTCGATCTCCCCCCCTTGATATCCGAGGGGGAATACTATTGGCGCAGCCGGGTCGTTTACCCTGAGTGCACCGGCCCCCGAGAGCCGATCCCGCGCTTCTCGCCCTGGTGGCCTTTGAACGTAAGCCGCGGCTGAAGCCCAGATCACTGCAAACTCAACCACTACACCCCGCTTGCGGGGCTTCTAAGCATGGAAGGATCGAACATGAACCTCATAGACAACTGGCGGCGGATCGCCTTTCGAAGCTACTCGATGTGGAGCCTGTACCTTGGCCTCCTCGCCCTCTTGGGCAGTGAAATCCTCTACGGGTTTTTCGGCATCGAGGCGGACCCCTACCCGCTTGGCAAGGCCGCTCTCGCGTTCTTCATTATCGGCATCGTTGGTCGTTTGATCCGGCAGGATGCAGGGAGCGTTGTTTTCCGCCGGGGCCTGTTTCTCACGGCTTTCGCCTACGGCTTGGTGATGCTGTTTCAATCGCTGGGCGGTGCGGTCATCGAGGACCGACAGGTGCCGGAGTATCGCCATGATGCCCGCAATGAGCAGCGCGCCCTTATCATCCCGGCGATGGCCGATGTGCCCGTGGAGCTGGTCAAAGCCGGGGGTGTCGCGCCCGAAGGCGAGTTCCTGGCGATCGCCGTACCGTTCATTGGTGAATGGGAGGGCCTGCGGCTGGTGGCCTACAAAGATGTTGTCGGCGTTTGGACCGTCTGCTTTGGGGAGACGAAAGGCGTCCGACCTGGCGACCGCTATACCGTGGCGGAATGTGAAGCCATGCTCGCCCGCGAAATACTCAGCTATCGGCAAGGTTTGCACCGCTACTTTACCCCCTCGACCCTGACCGATCGGCTGCCCGTCAATCGCGATGTGGCCTATGTCAGCCTCGCCTACAATGTCGGCGTGTCGCGAGCCGGGACAGCAACCGCGACCAAGCGCCTGAACGCTGGCGATGTGCCGGGCGGCTGTGATGCGCTGACCTGGTACAACAAGGCGGGCGGCCGCGTTTGGCGCGGCCTTGTGCGGCGGCGCTCTGCTGAGAAAGTGTTCTGCATGGCCGGGGTGATCGCATAATGTACGAGCTCATAACCATTCTCGCCCTGTTCGCGGTTCAAATTGCAGACGTTTGGACAACCAATCAGATTCTTGCCCGCGGCGGCCGTGAATTGAACCCGATCATGAAATGGATCATGGATAAGACCGGTGATCAGTGGTCAGTGGTGAAGGTCGCGGCCGCGCTGATCGTAGCCGCTTTCCTCTGGGCCGATGGGATGATCTCGGCCGTCTGGATCATCATCGCGATCACGGGAATCGTTGCCCTGAATAACTACCGGGTTTTGCGAGGCATGGGATGATCGGGGCAGCCCTGATTTCTCGCCTCGCACCCTACCTGATCGCTGCTGCAGTGGCCGGTGGCGGCGTCTGGTGGGTCATGGAGCTCAGGGAGGAGAACGCGTCCCTGCGGTCCGATGTTGACCGACTGACAAGAGTGCTGGCCGGATGCACGGCCCGCGCAAGCAATCTCATAGAGGACAGTGAAAGTGATGCCAAAGTCGATAACATGCCTGATCTTCGCGCCGTTCCTGATGAGTGGCTGTTCGTGGTTCCAGAAACCCCCGGCCCCGCCACCGTCTACTGAGGCGGCGTTCTGCGATGTCGAAGAGAAGCGCCGCTTCACGCGCGAGGAGATCGATTGGCGCGCGAAGAATGCGCCTTGGAATCTGAGGCGAGACTACAAGACCAATCTGACCTTCGAGCGAGAGTGTGAGGTTGGCGCGAAATAGAAAGCGTTCGCATTCGGCCTTGCAGTCAGATTCTACATGAAGACAAAGGTACTACAGCGCAGCTAACGCCTCATTCAACGCAGCTTTTGCCAACTCGCGAACTTCCTCTTCTGTAACAGCAGTTTCTGCCTTCAGGATTACGTTGATGGAACCGGCCCGATCTTGTAAATGGAAATGTACCGAGGCCGTATCGCCGATTACCGGAACGTTTAGGTTAGTAATTTTTGCTGCCATGGTATTTCGTCCTTGGAGTTATAATTTAGTGCCTTTTCGACCAGGTGTCTCGGTCTGCATCTTTCTGTTATATGGTTCGCGCTAGAGGCACGGATCAATTCCATGCGGTGACCCGCATACCGCGTTCCGTGCCGTTACCTTCTAAGTAGACAAAGCCTGATCCGAATGGCACTTGCCAGCGGTGTCCGACGCCTTGGTAGAACGACTTATTTGGGTTCAGTTTGCCCCCTGCCGCACATTCCAGACCTCTATAGCTCATTCCAGTTCCGTAAATGTGTTCTGGATCTTTTAGTATTTCCAAGTCGCGACGGTTAAGGCCGAGCTTCGAAATTTCCGAGAATATTGATGCACGATCCGCACCTGCCGCTTTCGTAGCATTGAGTAGGATGGCACATTTTGAGGCCGGACGTTGCTGAGCAAATTCCGCCCGTGTCTCTGGTGTCCATGCGCTCGGTTTTTCGTAGAAATTGTACTGAGGGCCACAAGCTGCAACCAAAGCAACGGTAGAAAATGCGAAAACGTATTTAATCATCTTACATGCCTTCCTCAAGTTTACGCACGTTAGGCGGGAAGCAACCTTTGTCAAGCGCAAGGGCATGAGCGGAACAGCGCCCTTGGGACAGTCTAGGTGTTGCAAGAAGCTGTAGGCGCCTTATCTCTCCGTTAACCTTAGTGTTGTACAATTGGGAACTCCAATGGATAGACAGCAGTTGACAACATGTGCTTAGCTGTCGCAAAGACGCCACAAATGCACGGTACGATCTGTGCGATCCCCATTTAAGATGGGACACAGCGGTCTAATTTGCTGTGAATCAACCGAAGTTCGGACATTAGAAGCCGAATCGGGAATAACGGAGAAGCAATAATGAATCGAACACCAGCTAAACAAGCCGGCGGAAAGTGGGTGGAGAACGCCTTTCCCCCTGAGGCTGCGATGAACTATGATGAGTTCGCCCCTGAGGATGTACGAGGTCTGAAGGCGGAGATTGAAGCTCGCCTTGGCGAAGAGGGTTGGGAAGTTGTTGACGGCTTGAAGTTTCCTTATGAAGACGTCGCCTGAGTGGGTAAAGGTACCCCCGCAAGCCTATTCGATTGTAACTGGGTACTTCCCTGAAACGAAACCAAAGGACGGCAAGCCAGATTGCCGTCCTTTGCTTGTCACGCAAGTCCTGCAATCTAAGTCAGGTGCGACTGGTGTGCGTGTGTGCTATGGCACCACCAAAGTGAAATTCCCCCAGAAAGCGAACGTCGACCTTATTGTTCAAAACTCGTCTGACTTGGACGCTTGCGGCCTTTTGAGACCTACCCGCTTCGTCGTCGATCCCTCTCAACAAACCATTCTCGCTTGGAGCGAAACCTTCTTTCGGCCATGGGGAGGCTGCGCACATCCTAGGCGCGGCGTACTACCGTTAGATCTTCAAAAAGACTACGCTTGGCTCATGGCCCAACATCTCTGATTGCCGACGTCTTGTCGTCCCGAACTCCTCTGGCCACTAGCTCTGAGTCTAATCCAGTTAAACCCAAATCTCCCAAACTATCACACGAGGGGTTTGATGAGGGTAACTCTCTCAATCATAATGGAAATCATTATTCCGACAAAGCTTTCCACAGATTTGCACGCGCGGTTCATAGACTTGCTGCGTACAGCTCTTCGCGATAACTCGTGGTCTGATTTTTAGTGTGGCCATAGGGCCAAATGCCGCGGCGATTATATTCTGCACACCCCTAAATATGACAAAGGAAAGATTTGTTGAGATATGTTGATTTTAGAGTGTGGGTCCGTCCGCGAAGCAACAGAGGGCCCGGTCCTAAAATGCTCTGGGAATGGGAGGTCTATGGTGTCTTGCCTGGCGGAACTGAGGATTTACTAGAAAGCGGTTACTCGGAGGGGAGCGAAGGTCAGGCAAATACTGCCGCGAACGAGGCTAAAACCACAATATACTCTAAGTTTCGGTAATGCATTCGTTCGAAACGGTGACCAGAAAAATATCAAGCGCCTCCAGCCTCATTCCTTTGATGAGAAGGCCGCGAGATAGCCGGAGCCTTCTTTACCAGTCAACATAGGAACCTCTTCCATTCCACCCAGTTGGCGCATCGTCCTCACCGGACAACCCACTGACAGCCCCCAGGATAATCAGACCCAGAATGAAGATTTTAGGCGATGAGATATTGTCACGTACCTGACCGATTATTGCGTACGCAATCATAGCCAAACTCAAGGAATAAAGCGTTACAACCAAAGGAATAACTCCGGTAAATTCAGTTTACGTGCTGCGAACGCTATTTAAACGAGACCCCCATGGCGCGTTAGGTGGTGCACTTAATCAGCTTGCAGTGTCTACTAGAGAAAGCAGCTCTTCGCGCGCAACCAAGACATCAGATGCCCTTTCCCAGAAGGGCCGCATCTTCAGAACTGTGTCAGCATCGCTTAAAGCATCACTAAAATCGTAAAGCGCTAATTTATAGCTTTTAGCTGCGTCTTGAATATCGTTTGGAAACACACCGCCCGACATTGTAACGGTACTCAATTGTTTAAGGACATTATCGGTCAATCGCCTTTTCGCGAGTGGCACTTCGGAAGGGGCATCCAGCACGGCCGTAACGTACGCTGCCGCGAAGGTTGAAAAGTCTGATGCGGCATCTCTAATTTCTTTGCTGCGCGCACTCACCTCGGCCTTCTGAGCCATTTCTCTAGTCTGCGAAAACTGCTGTTTCAGCAACTCCTCAGCGTGTTCCTCGCTACGCGAGACCATTAGATATGTAATTACTACGTTGGCAATAAGGACAAATGCCGCTCCAAGCAGTCCGAGACCGTTTGGATTACCATTGCCAGACCACCATTCCTTAAATGCAGACATAGATCCCACCATTTTATCGGGCGGATGATACAGGCTCAAAGCCTTCATCTTCGTTAGCCGCACGCGCAGCCCTACACGCTTCTTGCCACCGTTCGAAATCCATCACACGAAGCGTCTCACGTACCTCATCTTGCAGGCCCTCGGGCTGGCATGGATCATACGCTTCACTAGCAGAATTTTCTAGCGAAACTTCCACCGTCTGACCATCGTCTCCGAATGGCGCCGCACTAGCCGAGAGAGCAGTGGCAAACAAAGCCGCGATTACAAATACCACTCTAGTTCCCTTCAGAGTGGTATATCCGGGAGAGTGAATGCTAAAATCCTGTTCCGGAACACCTTCTGCCCCCCTCGCTACTTGGGCTGCAATGGCGTATATGGAAGCAGGCAGATCGCTCGCATCGCCATTGATGCGGCCGTAAGCTTCGACCACCGCTAAAACAAAAGCTTGAAAGTGGTAGGACTCTCTAGCGGTAAACTCTTCGCCACGAGTAATAAATCTAGCAAGAAAGTCGTCATCAATGATGACATTCTTGTAGGCTGCACCAAGGACTGGGCGAAGAGTTCCGGCCGGCAAAGATACTAGAGCGTTTTGGGTTCGCAAAGCGCGCGAAGTCTTATAGTCTAGGTTCCGCTCATCAATCTCACTGAGCCATCTTACCCGTCGAACAAGTAATCCTGCGTTACTGTACCTGGTTTCAGCGGCACGATTTAATCTCTCGGGTAGTGATATGATTTCACCCACCAGAGTCTTTGTATCTTCATCTTCGCCCCGCCGATTTAACGGTCCGGGTACCACCACGAGATCGCCAATTTTCGCTTGATGGTAGAGGGCGTTGATCCAGCCCAAAGCCAGCTGTCGTTTCCGGGACCACCGGGTCCCAGAGAGCTCGCGCCGCCCTATTTCTGCCATTAGCTCAGGGACATTGTCGTCATTTCGGTAGGCGACTGAAGCGTAGAGCGCCCCGCGAACGATCATTTCTTTTTCATAGTCGCCTTGAGCGAAGCCCTCCCGCGGGGGGATAGGTAAACCAGGGTAGTCAAGAAAAACGATTCCTTCGTCACGCATCACGTTATAGTGCTTGTACGAAACCCCAGGAAACAGGCGGTATGCGTGATCGTCCCGCGTGAATACGCGGGCGCGAATATCAATAATAGCAGACAAAACTAAAAACCTATCGAAAACGACTCGCTCCTTGTTGCACGAAACTGCCCACCTCATCAATCCTGCAGCCTCCACCCCGAGGTTAGGCTTCTGCCATCGTGGCCACCGGGGTTATCTGGGCGCGCCAGGGAAACGCACCACACGACGCTGCAAGACACCAGGATATGCGGGCATCTGGTTGCGCTGCTATATCGTCAGGTCGCGGTCGGCCTCCGGCATCTTGTGCCATGTCGGGCCTTCGATGAAGGCGGTTGGGCGCTCAAGGTTCTCGGCAAGCGCGCCGAGCTCGGGTCCTGCGCGCCAAATCTTTCATTGTGACCTCGACCGCGCCAGCCTTAACGGCAAGCGCCCGCTTTGACATGGCTATGTCGAAATGCTCTCGCGCTGTTCCAGCGCCCTGTATCCACTGGTGCGCAACGCCGATCCGGTCGGCCATCGCCAGCAATTCCTCTGTGCTATCCGCTATCATGTGGCACATTTTCATCCGTCCGAACTGCGCCTGCATGTTGTCGACATAAACCGCCATTGCTTAGCTCCTTCAGGGTGGTCGCGGCATACGGGGACACCATTGGTTGCCCGGTCCTCCACCGGGTGGCGCC
Organism: Sulfitobacter sp. HI0027; assembly: GCF_001634775.1. Lineage (NCBI taxonomy): Bacteria > Pseudomonadati > Pseudomonadota > Alphaproteobacteria > Rhodobacterales > Roseobacteraceae > Sulfitobacter > Sulfitobacter sp. HI0027. The sequence goes on along the minus strand of NZ_LWER01000454.1, from coordinate 12,903 downwards.
CACCGCAAATCTCTTTGGCTGCGGCGGGCGCACGATGGGTGTCTTTCTAGGCATTATTCATGAGGCGTCCTGCGGTCGAAAAGATTGGTTTTTCTTAAGGAGAAACCTGATTTTTCGTGGTCCACCTTCATTGTAAGTGGTTGAAATATATAAGGCTCGAAATGCTGCTTACGTGGTCCACATGTCCCATAAAAATAAGGGCAAACCGAAGCTAATTGTTGACCGTGTGGGGGCACCACTTTTACCGCCAAATGAAACACTTATCCTCACGCTGATCCGATACCTGCCGTCCGCGGTTTACGGATGCCTGTGCGCATTGCCCGCCCCCAAGGCCCCGCGATCACACCAGTTTCGACGAACGCGGGGCCGTGGCGTTTACCCCATCAGCTTGGAACTGTAGCTGCCCGGCGATGCCGGAAAGACCACGGTTTTATTCCCGTTCAGAAAGACCCGTTGATGGGCATGGGCGTGGATCGCCCGCGCGAGGACGCTGGCCTCAACGTCACGGCCCAGCGACACATAGTCAGAGGCGCTTTGCGCATGGGTGACCCGCACGGTATCCTGTTCGATAATCGGCCCTTCGTCCAAATCGGCGGTGACGTAATGCGACGTGGCACCGATCAATTTCACGCCCCGCTCGTAGGCCTGCTTATAGGGGTTCGCCCCTTTGAAGGACGGCAGGAAGGAATGGTGGATGTTGATGATCCGGCCCGACATTTTCTGACACATGGCATCCGACAGGATCTGCATGTAGCGCGCCAGCACGACCAGTTCCGCGCCGGTATCCTCTACCACCTCCATGATCCGCGCCTCTGCCTGCGGCTTGTTGTCCTTGGTCACCTTGATGCAATGAAACGGAATGTCATGGTTCGCCACCACCTTTTGATAGTCCATGTGGTTCGAAATCACGGCGACGATCTCAATCGGGAGGGCTCCGATCCGCACCCGGTAGAGCAGATCGTTCAGGCAATGGCCAAAGCGAGAGACCATGACCACGACCTTCATCGTGGTGTCTTGGTCATGGAAATCATAGGTCATGCCAAAGGGTTCTGCGACCGCATTAAATCCGTCGCGCAGGCTTTCAAGCGTGGCCCCGGTTTCCGCCTCTGCGCTGATGCGCATGAAAAACTGACCGTTCTCCGTGTCGTCGAACTGCGCGCTGTCGGTGATATTGCATCCGGTTTCGGCGATATAATTGGCGATGGCGGCGACGATCCCCCGTTTCGAGGGGCAAGTCACGGTCAGGCAGAACTGGGTCATGGGGTGGTCCTTTGGGCGGTTGTGCGTGGCGGCAGGGGGCCTGTTTTGCTTACGCAACGGATTGCAGGCTCCACGCGGGAAGGCAAGCGATAGCGGGCTCACGGCGCCGCCAAAGCGGCCCATACCAAATGGTGAGCATCTGTTATCGCTTGAAATCTACGCGGCGGCCTTAAATTTGCCCATAGTGGACCCTGTCTGCGGACCATCAAAGGAGCGCCCGAAATGAACGCCAAACCCCAGCCGATGTCCCCTGATGAGGCCTTGAGCCTTTTCGCCACCACCCGCAGCCGGACGCAGGCTTTGGCAGCGCCGCTTTGTCCCGAAGACATGATGCTGCAAAGCATGGAGGATGCCTCTCCGGTGAAATGGCATCTGGCCCATACGACGTGGTTCTTTGAGGAGTTTATCATCAAACCCCGAGTCGCTGACTATCGCTCGCCCGATGACCGTTTCGCGGTGCTGTTCAACTCCTACTATGTGCAGGCTGGACCGCGTCATGCGCGTGACAAACGCGGATTGGTCTCGCGCCCCGATGGCGCTGCGGTGGGGGCCTATCGCGATCATGTGGAGAACAGCCTGAACGATCTTATGAACGCCAGCCGCGACGATGCCGATGAGATCGCTCAACTGGTCGAACTGGGCTGCCACCATGAGATGCAGCACCAAGAGCTGTTGATCACCGACCTGCTCCACGGGCTTAGTTTTAACCCTTTGCTGCCCACCTACAAAGACCCCGAGCCGCTGGCGGTCACCGACGAAATGCCACTCAACTTCAGCCGCCACAGGGGCGGTCTTGTTGAGATTGGCCATGAGGGGGGGCGGCTTTGCCTATGATTGCGAAGGGCCGCGCCACAGGGTCTGGCTCGACCCCTTTGAGATTGCCGACCGTCCGGTGACCAACCGCGAATGGATCGCTTTCATGGAGGACGGCGGGTACAGCGACGCGCGGCTATGGCTGATGGAAGGTCATGCCGTGGCGCAGCGCGAAGCATGGGCGCATCCGCTCTACTGGTGGCAGCAGGATGGCACGTGGTGGACCTTTTCCCTGCGCGGGCCGCAGCCTGTCGCGCTTGATGCGCCGGTGGTCCACGTCAGCTATTATGAGGCCGAAGCCTTTGCCCGTTGGGCCGGGGGCCGACTGCCCACCGAAGCCGAACATGAAGTTGCCTTTCGCGATGTGCCGATCAACGGCAATCTGATGGGCGATGCCGATGCCATCGGCGCCCTACGCCCCCTGCCCGGCAATGGCATTTGGGGCGATGTCTGGGAGTGGACTGCCTCTGATTTTGCCCCCTACCCCGGTTTCCGCCCGCCTGAGGGTGCCTTGGGCGAATACAATGGCAAGTTCATGGTCAACCAGCGCGTGTTGCGCGGCGGATCTTGCGCCACGCCAAAGCAACAGTTGCGCCCGAGCTACCGAACGTTTTTCTATCCGCATCAACGTTGGCAGATGATGGGTCTGCGGTTGGCGCGCGACGCGAGCTAAGGCCCGAGTGAAGTAAGGCCCCGGAGGGAAAAGCCGTGCGAAAAAGGCCGAGCAGAAAAGGCGGGGCGAGGAAAAGCCGAAACGCCGGGGCATCGCGGTGCCCCGGCATGAGCCTTGCCGCTGGGCCCGCGGCCTATTGAATGCCAACCCTGAACTGCACTGCCCCGGTCTCACCCGGCAACATTTGCCCGGTGCAGTTCCATTCGATCGCCCCGGCATAGCCAGCCAGATTGCTTGCTGGCCGCACCAAATCACAACTGAGGTTGGGTGACACCTGTTGCGGATCGACGATGGATTCCGACAGCTCCGTATAGGGTGGGGTCATGTCGTAAATCTTGACGTTCGATGCCTGGGTGGTCGCATTGTTGCGCAGGTATATTCGGTAAAGCAGGATATCATTCACACCGCCAAGGTTGATGGTCCCTTCACCGGTGCCTTGGGTCTCATTCTCCACCGTTTTGCGCAGCTCGATCTGGGTCGATTGCCCCCCGACCGAGACTTCGTCGGTGTTGCTGGCCGAACTGGTCACCGTGGTGCGCGCAAAGGCCGTGGCCGCCAGCACCTGATAGACATAGGTACTGCCCTGCCCAGCGCCAGACCCGGCAGAAACCCGCGAGACGATACAGACGGTTTGCCCCGTCGTGACCGCGATGGGACCGGTGATCGGCCCATCGACACTGTCGTCACAGCCGATGTCTTGGAAAAGTGCCGCGCTGAACGCGCCGGTTGGGGTCGAGGTGGCACCGGCGTAGGAGAAGGTCACCTGCCCTTCGGAGGTTGCGGTATAGATATGCGGCAGGGTCGCGACCTGCCCCTGAGCGACCGTCGTGGTTTGGTCGTTGGTCAGGCTGGGCAGTTGCAACAGGCCGATATCCAGTCCCATGCGATTGCCGAAAGCCTCAGGGGTGAAGGTAAATTCACCGTCATGGGGGTTGGCGTTCACTAGGTCGGGCAGACCTGCCGCGGCTTCGGAGATCGCGCGGTAGTTATTGGCCGGGATCGCACGGATCGTGATCGGACCGCTATAGGCGCCGGAGAGCCCATAGCTCCACGTGCCATCCGTCGCCAGCCCGGGGGTGGCCAGCACCGCGCCGCCACTGTCGAGGATCTCAAGCACCGCCGAAGACGCCCCTTCTTCGCTGCCATTGCGCAGCGCGTCATGCGCGGTGCCGCCGCCCGCCCCATTGTCGATGAAGACACGGCCCGTCAGGATCCGCTTACCTGTCACAAGGTTCACGGAATAGGACGCTTCGTCGTCATCGGGCAGCTGGTCGAACAGGTCATCGGTCAACGGCCCTGTATTGGGATCGCTGTCGGGATCGGGCAGCGAGCTATAGATGATCTCGGCCTGATTGGTGAAATCACCGCTGCCAAGCACCGTGGTGGTGATCGTCAGGGTCTCGCTCTCTCCGCTGAGCAGTTCATCCACGAACCACAATCCGGTGTCGGGGTCATAGGTATCCCCGGTCGCGGGCGCATCGTCCGAGACATAGGCAAAACCGCTTGGTATTTGATCGATCACCTTGACGCCCGAGGGCGAGCCGCCGCTGACATTGGTGATCGTGATGATCCAATCGATTGTGTCCCCTTCCGAGACATTTGTGATCGGCGTCGTCGTCCCGGTCGCGGCGGCGATTTTGCTGAGTTCAAGGTCACTGCCCGCCGGATCGAACCCGAAGTCTTGGTCACTCGTCACGCTATTGCCGGAAACCGGGACGCCAATCAGCGGGTTGGAGGTGCCGATGGTCAGCCCCGAGGGCAGATCAGGGTCCGCCTCATCCAGCGCGACGCGGTAGGTCGTGTTCACCATCAAGTCCCCCACCGCATAGGTGCCATCGGCCAATGTATCCGTCGTGACAAGAAAAATATCATCGGCGGTATTGGACGGGGTGCCATTGTCGGCAAAGACCGAGATGCCCACGCCCGCCCCGAAATTGGTCTCCCCATTGTCCTTCACGTCCGATGCGTCCGCGTCCTCATAGATGTTGCCCGAAATGCCCCCCAGCGGGATCGGTGCTGGCCCCCGACAGGAGACGCCATCGCTGCGCCCGCCTTCGTCAAAGGGAATGCCGGAAACCAGTTGCGGCACTCCCGTCGCCGTCGAAATCACGAAAAGATTGTTGGTGGTGTTGGAATAGCCATAGAGCCTGCCATCACGGTCAAACCACAGCGCATCGAACTCGCCCGCATAGACGGCAGGGCCAATCGCCTGCGGTGTCACGCTCCCCGGTGTGCCGTTGTTGACCGCCGCGCGGAACAAAAAGCCCGAGTTCCTGTCGATCCCATACATGATGCCGTCGACGGGATTAAAGGCGAGGTCTTCCGCATTGACGCCGATGGTAAGTGCGATGTCACCCAATACAATCGGTGCGGCAGGGTTGGTCAGATCAACGATCTGCCATGTGTTTGGATCAACTTCGTAGATCAGCCGCCCATTGGGTAGAATATCCCCGGCGTTCAGCGCATCGTCCGCGCCGGGGATGTTGCCGAAATCCGTGATGTCGCCAGCCCCATCAATCCGGTAGAGCCTGCGGGTGTTCTGATCCACGCCATAGATATAGCCATCCAGCGCGTTGTAGCCCCAAGCGCCATCGCGGTTCTGCCCGGTGCTGCCAGAAGCCTCAACCGTCGTGGCGTAGCTGCCGCCGCTATCGCGGAAGGTCATACGCACCAGTGTAGAAGGTCTGTCGACGATGGCATAGAGCGAGGCATCGCAGACCAGCGGTGGCGGATCGCTGGAGATGGTCAGCGTGTAGTCTTCCACCTCCCCTTCGAAAGCAGTGGCAAGGCCGGTGCTGTCCGTCGACCAGCGAAAACGGGCGTAGGTGGGCAATGTGGTCGCCCCTGCGGGCACCGCCACCTCGAAAAGGATTGTCCCATTGGTCAGACCATCCTTATCCAGCAGACCGCCGTCTTGCAGGTTCAGCGCGACCTGCTCTCCGGCTTGGTTAAAGGTGCCGTCGCCATCAAAATCGATGAAGGCTTGAAGATAAGAAGACCGCGGCGCTCCGGCCAGATCGCTGACCGCCACTGTCATCTCGGCCAACCCGCCGCGATAGAACTGTGGCAAGGTCACCCCGTCTTCGTCATCCGACCCATCGGTATCATCGCCCGTGGCCCCGATGGAGTTCTGCGCCAAAAGATCGATATCGGGCGCTGTGCTGCCCAGATAGACCTCCGGCGCGCCGGGGCCTTCGATGATATGCTGCGGATCGCCATAGCTGGCAGGGGCATCGCCGCGGTCGGCGTCGGGCGGTGTTCTGATGGTAATGCCATAGTCTTCGACTTCCCCATCGGGGGCGGGGGTGATCGCGTCCAGCCCAGGCGTTGAGGACCAGCGCAGTCGGACGAAAGTCGGGGTCAGCACCGCCGTGACCGGCACGCTGACGGGGAATGAAATTTCACCATTCACCAGCCCATCGAGATCCTGCGCCCCGCCGTCTTGGATATCGGTCGCGACCTGATCGCCGAGAAAGAGGCCATCGCCGCCGAAATCGACAAAGGCCTGCAAATATCCGGTGCCGGGCGTGGGCTCGTTCACCACCACGGTTACGGTGCGGGTCAGATCGCCGTAGAGCTGGGGAAAGCTCTCTTCGTCCTCGTCATCCTTGCCGTCGAGGTCATCGCCCGTGCCATCGACGGAATGCTGTGCCGACCCGTCGCCATCACCGTTGAGCGCGCCGATCCAGTATTGCGCGGTATCCGCGTGCTGCGGATCGCCATAGGTGACCGGCGCATCGCCCCGGTCGGGGCCGGAGCCTGCGTAGATTGTCGTGGGGTCATCGCGCCCCTCGCCTGGCCCGTTGGACGCGACACCATCCCCGTCGCCGGGATTTTCGGAATCCGACAGGTCCGAGACAACCGTCCCGCCCGGCGTCTCGGCGGTGACCTCCGCTTGGTTGCTGATCGTGGTGTCCAAATCTTCGGGCACCAATGTGTAAGTCGCCGTATAGACGGCCTTTTCGCCAACCAAGAGCGTGCCTTCGGGCGACAGCGATGTCGCGGTTTGAAAGGTGATCACGGGCGGCACGCCTTTGCCGCTGAACTGCGTTTCGGCAAGCTGCACATTGGTCAGATCGACATTGCCAAAGTTCTCAGCGGTAAAGACATAGGCGATCGTCTCTCCAGGGTCGGCATAGCCGTTCAGGTTGGCATCGACCAATTGCGCAAGTTTCAGCAGACCGACAGAGCCCACATCGATCGAGACCTGCGCCGGGGCCGAATAGGCCCGCGGCTCATTGGGCAGGATGATGGGCGATTGATAGCGGTAGCCGATCGGCGTCGGCGCGGCAAAAAAGGCCACGAAGGGGGTAAAGGTCAACTCTCCGGTCAGATCATCATAGCTCCACGTGCCCTCTCCCAAGACATCGAAACCCACCCGATGGCCTTCGGAATCGGTCACGATATTCTGCGCCCCGGCGGGCGGGATCAGATCGATGGCCTGTTTGGAATATTCGCTGGGCTGCCCGGAATTATTGGCAGGCGCATTGTTATTTTCGGTCGCGACGCTGTCATTGAACAGGATGTTCACCACCACAGGCTCGCTCAGCACCTGCTCTTTCACGTCGTCCTGCAGAACCGGTGCTTTGAAGTCACCACATTTCAGGTCATAGGTCTGCGCTGCGTCATAGGTTGGATTAGCAAGCCGGACGAGGAAGCCGTTGTTGGCGGTCCGGCCAAAGCGAAAGGTCGAGGTCTGCGGGTAGAAGATTTCCAAACCCGATACCGGCTGGTTGCTATAATTGCGGTCCCCGGCGAGATAGAAGACCTCTGTCCCGAGGTTCGCATCCGGCCCTTCGATATAGCCGCGATAGGTGGTCGCACTGCGGTCAATCCGAACATATTCGACCGTCCCGTCGCAAATATTTACATAGACCTGCTCGTTCAGCGGCCCATCAATGTCATTGATCTGAAAAAAGACATCCGCCACCACCGGCACGCCGCCCGTGTTGGTCGAGATGTTATGGGTGCCTGCCTCATAGATGAAGAAATCCATGAAATGCGGATCTTGCCCGGTCGAGGTGATCTGGATCTGTCCATTGCCAGTGGCGAAAACATGATCCCGACCCGTAAAGATCATCTCACCAACAATATCGACCGTCACCCCGCCAACCGTGCCCGCGTTGCGCCACAAGGCCCGCTCACCAATGCCCGCCCCGACCACAGTGGGGGCGGCGACAGGATTTAGGATCAACTGCTGGGCCACGGCGACCTTGGTCAGCAAGGCGAACGGAAGCAGGGAAAAGAGCGCCTTCGAGATCACCCGCAGCCCTGTCTCCCGCCCGCCCCAAGCGGAGAGAGAGCGCAAACCCTGCGCCACGAACAAGCCGAGAAAATGAAAATAAAAATACATATCTTTGCTCACAATCTTTTAAAGCAGCCTAGCAATGAACCTTTAAAACAGCTTAGCGACGAAGCGGGTTGGGAGGACTTACGCAGAAAGGTATTAAGATATGCTTCCGGTCAGACAGGTGGCAGAAGACTAGGCGCCGATACGACCTTCGCATATACCGCTACGCCTTTGCCGCTCCCGAAAATGGCCCAGCCCGTGCCGCGCTTCGGCCTGCTGTTAACCGTGATTCGCCTCCCCCTCGGCCCCCTACTCATTTTTTCTAAATGCCCCCTTGACCCTCCAGCAACTGGAAGCCCCATATTCGGCATATGACGGATAAAGGACATGAAATGCGCAAAGCAGATACACTCACTTTTGGCGTGCAAAACATGAGTTGCGCGTCCTGCGTGGGACGTGTGGAAAAAGCGCTGAACGCGCTGGAGGGTCTGCACGATGCGCGGGTGAACCTTGCCGCGGAGAACGTGCGGGTGACGACAGAACCGGGTTTTGACGCGGCAAAACTCGACGTTGCCTTGACGCAGGCGGGCTATCCGGCGCGCAAGACCACCCACAGATTGCGACTGTCCAACATGAGCTGCGCCTCCTGCGTGGGCCGTGTGGAACGGGCGCTGCTTGCGGTGCCGGGGGTGATCTCGGCCTCGGTGAACCTTGCCAGCGAAGAGGCGACGGTCGAGAGCTTGGAGGATGCCGATCTGTTGCCTGCCCTGCGCGATGCGGCGGCGCAGGCTGGCTATCCGGCGAGTGTCGATGCCTCCGCGGCAGGCAGCCCTGATGCGACAGCGCGCAAAGAAGCGGAAGTCTCCCATCTCAAACGGATGACCCTGTTGGCGGCGGCGCTCACCCTTCCAGTCTTCGTGCTGGAGATGGGCGGCCACCTGATCCCTGCATTCCACCATTGGATCGCGGCCACCATCGGGAGGGAGACAAGCTGGTTCATTCAGTTCATCCTCACCACCCTCGTGCTGGCGTGGCCGGGGCGGCATTTCTATAGCAAGGGGCTTGGCGCTTTGGCGAAAGGCGCGCCGGATATGAACTCTCTCGTGGCGCTTGGATCGGGGGCGGCATGGCTCTTTTCGGTCACCGCGCTCTTTGCGCCGGGGGCCCTGCCCGAGGGCAGCCGCGTGGTCTATTTCGAAGCAGCCGCCGTGATCGTGACGCTGATCTTGCTGGGCCGCTACCTTGAGGCACGCGCCAAGGGGCAAACCGGGGCCGCGATTGCCAAGCTTATGGGCCTGCGCGCCAGCAGCGCAAGGGTGGAGCGGGATGGCACGCTCGTTGAGTTGCCGTTGGACAAGATCGTCGCGGGCGATATCATCTACCTCCGCCCGGGCGAGAAGATCGCCACCGATGGCGTCGTCGTCGACGGGCAATCCTATGTCGACGAAAGCATGATCACCGGCGAGCCTGTGCCGGTGGAAAAGGCCAAAGGAACGGAGGTTGTCGGCGGCACGGTCAACGGCACCGGCAGCCTGACCTACCGCGCCACCAAAGTGGGCGGTGACACTGTATTGGCGCAGATCATCCGCATGGTCGAAGAGGCCCAAGGCGCAAAGCTGCCCATTCAGGACTTGGTCAACCGCATCACCCTGTGGTTCGTCCCGGTGGTGATCGCCGTGGCGCTGGTGACCTTTGGGGTCTGGCTCGCCTTCGGCCCATCGCTTAGCCACGCTTTGGTGGCGGCGGTAGCGGTACTGATCATCGCCTGCCCCTGCGCCATGGGTCTGGCCACACCGACCTCGATCATGGTCGGCACCGGGCGCGCGGCGCAACTGGGCGTGCTGTTCCGGCAGGGCGATGCACTGCAAAGCCTGCAAGGCGTCAAGACCGTGGCGCTGGACAAGACCGGCACGCTGACCAAGGGCACGCCCGAACTGACCGATCTGGTGATGATGAACGACCTGCCCGAGGATGAGTTGCTGCCCCTGATCGGCGCGGTCGAGGCGCGCTCGGAACATCCCATCGCCCAAGCCATCCTGCGGCGTGCAGAAGCTGCGGGACCAATACCGGGCGAGGTCAGCGATTTCCAATCCCACACCGGTTTTGGCGTCAGCGCGACGGTCATGGGCCGCCGGGTCACATTGGGTGCGGACCGCCTTATGACCCGCGACGGGATCGATTTGGGCGACACCGGGCAGATCGCGGCGGAATTGGCAAAGGCCGGGAAAACCCCGCTCTACGCCGCGCTAGACGGTCAGCTGGCGGCGGTGATCGCCGTGGCCGACCCGATCAAACCCGGCACGCCCGAGGCCATCGCGCGGCTGCATGACCTCAATCTCGACGTGGCGATGATCACCGGCGACGACCGGGTTACGGCAGACGCCATCGCGGCGCAACTGGGCATCGATTGGGTCATCGCCGAAGTGCTGCCAGACGGCAAAGTGGCCGCCATCGACAAGCTCAGGGAAGGCGACAACCGCGTCGCTTTCGTGGGCGACGGCATCAATGACGCCCCTGCTCTTGCGCAGGCCGATGTGGGGCTCGCCATCGGCACCGGCACCGATGTGGCGATCGAAGCCGCAGACGTGGTGCTGATGTCCGGGGACCTGCGCGGCGTGGTCAACGCCATCGACGTGAGCCAGCGCAGCATGGCGAATATCCGGCAGAACCTCTTTTGGGCCTTTGGCTACAACGTGCTGCTGATCCCGGTCGCCGCGGGTGCGTTCTATCCGCTGACCGGCTGGCTTCTGTCGCCTGCTCTGGCCGCCGGAGCGATGGCATTGTCGAGCGTATTCGTCCTCAGCAACGCGCTGCGCCTGCGCTGGATTGCCGCCCCCTTGGCCGAAAACGCCACCCCCTCACACGGCCCCCGGGCCACCGCCCCCGTGGCCGCAGAATAGGAGCGCATCATGAACATTGGAGAAGTCTCACAACACACAGGCCTGCCGCCGAAAACCATCCGCTATTACGAAGATATCGGATTGGTCAAACCGCTGCGGGACGCCAACGGCTACCGCGCCTTTCGCGAAAGCGAGATGCACAAGCTCGCCTTTCTGTGCCGCGCCAGAACCTTGGGTTTCAGCATTGAGGATTGCCGCAACCTGCTGGCTCTTTGGGAGGACAAAAAACGTGCCAGTGCCGACGTGCGGGCCATCGCCAAAGAGCATCTGGCGCAGATCGAGGCCAAGATCAGCGGCCTGCAAGAAATGCGCGACACGCTGAGCACGCTGGTCCGCGACTGCGCCGGGGATGATCGACCCGACTGTCCGATCCTAAAGACCTTGGGCACCGCAGCGGCCACATAACCACCGCTTTCAATAGCAAAAGGCGCCGCCCAGCCAAGCCGGGCGGCGCCTTTTGCGTTTTGTCAGATCCCGGCCTAGGCCTTGAGCCGGTCCACGATGCTATGCGCCGTGACCGTCCCGATCTGCGTGCCCTCTTCCATCACCGCAATCGCCGCATCCGCCCCGCGCAGCCGCTCCATCAGCGCACGCACCGGGGTCTCTGCCGTGGTTTCGCCCTGCGTCGGAGCGCCGTCATCCACGCCCATCACGTCGCGCGCGGTCAGAACCTCCAGCGGGTTCATATTGGCCACGAACTCCGCCACATAGTCCGATGCAGGGTTCGAGAAAATCTCGCGCGGCGTGCCGATCTGCACAATCCGCCCGCCTTCCATGATGGCGATGCGCCCGCCCAGCTTGAAGGCTTCGTCAAGGTCATGGCTCACGAAGATGATCGTGCGGTTCAATTCGCGCTGCAGGTCCAGCAGTTCGTCCTGCAGCCGCGTGCGTATCAGCGGGTCAAGCGCAGAGAATGGCTCATCCATCAGCAAAATCGGCGCTTCGGTGGCAAAGGCGCGGGCAAGGCCCACACGCTGCTGCATCCCGCCCGAAAGCTCGCCCACCTCGCGGTCGGCCCAATCGCTGAGGCCCACTAGTTTCAACTGCCGCTCTGCCCGTTCCAGCCGCTCGGCCTTGGGGACATTCGACAGTTCCAACCCAAGCGCCACATTGTCGCGCACCGTGCGCCATGGCAGCAGGCCGAACTGCTGAAACACCATCGACACGCATTCACGGCGCACGCGGCGCAGCTCTGCGGCATTGCTGGCGTGAATGTCGCAAGACCAGTTTTCATCGTGCACATGCACCGTGCCGCGCACCATTGGGTTGAGCCCATTCACCGCGCGCAAAAGCGTCGATTTGCCCGAGCCCGAAAGCCCCATCAGCACAAGGATCTCGCCATTCTCAACGGTGAGCGAGCAATCATGCACGCCCAGCACTTGCCCGGTCGCCGCTTCAATCTCGGCGCGGCTTTGGCCCTCGTCCATCAGCGGCAGCGCCTTCTCCGGCTTGTCGCCAAAGACGATGGAAACGTTGTCGAATTCTACTGCTTTATTCATTTCCGTCCCACCCGCAGGATACGGTCGAGCATGATCGCCACGACGACGATCACCAACCCGGATTCAAATCCCAAGCCTGTGTTCACTTGGTTCAAGGCACGCACCACCGGCACACCCAAGCCATCTGCGCCCACAAGTGCTGCAATCACCACCATCGACAGCGACAGCATGATCGTCTGGTTCAGCCCCGTCATGATCTGCGGCAAAGCATAGGGCAGTTCGATCTTCCACAGCGTCTGACGTGGCTTAGCGCCAAAGGCCTGAGCCGCTTCCAATAGCGCCTTAGGGGTTGAGGAGATGCCGAGTTGCGTCAACCGGATCGGCGCGGGCAACACGAAGATCACCGTGGCAATCAGACCCGGCACCATGCCGATACCGAAGAACACAATCGCGGGGATCAGATAGACGAAGGTCGGCAGCGTCTGCATCAGGTCCAAGACCGGGGCCACCCATGCATAAAGCCGGGGC
>NZ_LWER01000453.1:0-33193 GCF_001634775.1 Sulfitobacter sp. HI0027 | reverse complement strand
CAGTATCTGCGATCATTGCTTGTTGTTGGTATGACATCACTCGTTCGACAAACACGATCCCATCCCGAGCGAGCCAGCAAATGGCTTACATCGTTGCTTGAACGCAAACCTGCGCGTGTCGCAACCGTCGCCATGGCCAACAAGACCGCCCGGATCGTCTGGGCAGTGCTTACCCGCAACGAACCCTACAGCCCACGCACTGTAGCCTGAGACGAAAGGAACAACGAGTTAGCAAGACCCGCGAGATGATGGTGCATAAGTCTGCCGCCAAAGCCAAGACACTCCGCCGAATGGCGCGGGCATAATAGCCCGTAAAGCTGATAGGAACTTGGTTTGCGGAACCCATCAGGGCCAGCGGTCAAAACCGCGCAAACAGGCCGGACACATGACTGCTTCTGACAAATGCACAAATCAGATCAAAAATGTCTTGCTATGCAGGAGCCATCCACACACGCCATTCGGTAAAACCCATGGGCCATTTTGGTGAAGGGTGTCAGCAAAAAGAACGCGAGCACCGCGCCGAGGTGAATAACCAACAGGCCCGGCATCCAGCCAGAGCCGCTTGCCGCATAGAGCAACAGCCCGCTCAGCCCGACAAACCCCAGCAACCCGGTAAAGGCGATCTCTCCGCCAAAGGCATTGGTCGCACCGAGCGATTTGTCCGACCGCAGTTTGAGCCAGACCATTTTGCCACAGCCCAGCACTAACAGAATACCGCCCGTCAGACCAAGGATTTTGGGGGCGGAGAACAGCCCGTAAGGAGCGGGCATACCAAGCAGGTAGTGCATAAGCGTCGCCACGCTGGTCGAAGCAAAGCACAACAGAAAGCCGTACATGATCGCCTGATGCGCATAGCGGCGGGCATGGGTGAAGCGGTCTTCGTCCTCAAAGTTGCAACCGTCGCCATGCCCGCCCTTGAGATTGCGCATATACGCGATTGAGGCAACGGCCCCGCGCAGATGCGAGAGGCGAACCGGGGCACCGCCGACGGTTTGCCAGTAACGGCGCAGCCCGATGGCGATACTGAACAGCGGAAACAGAAAGGCGGGCAAAAAGATCGCCACCATCGCATTGTGGGACAACACCGCATAGAAACCTTCGCCCCCCAAAGCGGCCAGCGCACGGGCAGCCCAGAACAGCAGGGCAAAGCCCACGACAGTGGCGAGCACGATGGCGAGGCCGTTTTTCTGAAAGGCTTTCCCGGCGGCACGTGGAAAGGCGAACTCTTCCCAACTGTCTTGGCACACATCGGCCAAAGCTTGGGGCAGGTTCAGTTCAAACTCATGCGGGGCGGTGTATTGGCAGGCGTAGTAGCAGCCCCGGCAATTGTGACAGAGATTCGCCAGTTGCGTCAGGTCTCCGTCAGAGAAGGCGCGTTCGGCTTGTAGGGCCGGGAAGACCGAGCAGTAGCCCTCGCAATAGCGGCAGGCGTTGCAGATTTCGGCCTGACGGCGGGCCTCTTGGAGTAGATCAATTTGCATGGTCTGCGGCCTCCTTGCCTGCGATACGTCCGAAAACGGTGCCGATGGTCATGCCAAATCCGGCAAGATAGCCTTGGCCCAAGATCGACCCGGCCATGGTTTCGCCCGCCGCCCAGAGATTGCTGACAAGGCGGTCGTCAATGGAGCATTGCGCGTTTTCGTCCACCTTTAGGCCAAGGTACGTAAAGGTGACGCCGGTGCGCAGGCTGTAGCCGTAAAACGGCGGCTCGGTGATCGGTCGGGCCCAGTTTGTCTTGGGCGGGGTCAGACCCGTGGTCGCCACGCCATCAAGCTCGGTGGGGTGGAAGGCAGTTTGATCGCCGCAGGCTTCGCTAAACTCGGCGACTGTCTGCTCCAGCGCATCAGCGGGCAGGCCCATCTTTCCTGCCAGTTCCGCCAGCGTATCGGCTTTGATCGGTGGAAAAACCGAAGGCATGAACAGGTTCAGCGATTTCGCGTCGATAATGACATAGCCGACCTGATCGGGCTGGGCGGCCACCAGTCGGCCCCAGATAGAGTAGCGTTTGGGCCAGACATCCTCGCCTTCGTCATAGAACCGCTGTGCGTCTTTGTTCACGACGATGGAGAAGGGCACGCAATCCAGCCGCGTGACGATCCCGCCGTCGAACTTCGGCGCGCGTCCGTCGATGGCGACAGCATGGCATTAGGTCGGGTCGCCCACCTGTGCGATGCCTTGATCCAGCAGGTCCGCCAATACCACGCCGCGGTTATAGGGCGTGCCCCGGATCAGGAAGTTCTTTGCCGCTGGCCCCCATGCCCGCGCCAGCCAGTCGGTATCGGCCTGAAAGCCGCCAGAGGCAACGACGACGGATTTGGGCGAAAGGCTCTTGGCGGCCCCCTCATGCGTATAGTCCACCCGCGTCACCCGGTCGCCTTCCAGTTCGAGATGGGTCACGGCAGCTTCATAAAGCACATCCACGCCCAGCCCTTCGGCGGTGCGGTAATAGGCGTTCACGAGGCTCTTGCCACCGCCGCGAAAGAAGGCGTTGGTACGTGCAAGGGATAGGGTGCCCGAGAGCGAAGGCTGAAACCGCACGCCATGTTCTTCCATCCAAGGCAGGCATTCCTCAGAGGTACGGATGGCGAGGCGTGCGAGATGCTCATCCGTTTTGCCACCCGTCACCTTCATCAGGTCGGCGAGGTATTCCTCTTCGGTGTAGCTTTCGACCAGCGGCCCCAGTGGCCCGTGGTGCATACAGCCAAAGTTCCGGGTGTGGCGCGAATTGCCGCCCCGGTAGGGTTTTGGCGCGGTCTCAAGGATCAGCACGCGGGCGCCCGTTTCGGCGGCGGTGATCGCGGCACAAAGCGCCGCATTGCCGCCGCCGATTACGGCGATATCGTAGGTTTCGGTCACAGCAGGTCTCCGTCATAGGTCTCATCGCGCGAGGGCTGCGCGCGCAGGGCGCGCACCCGGACCCGTTGGGCCGCTTCGATATGCGCACGCATCGCGGCTTCGGCGCGGGCGGCATCACGGGCCTTGATCGCGTCGAGGACGCCAAAGTGTTCCTCCACCGCTTTTTCGGCCCGGTCAGGATCGGTGAGCGTCGTCGGTCCGAGGATCATCAGCGTCTTTTGCAGCGTATGGATCGATCGGGTGAGAAAACGGTTCTTTGCGGCGTCCAGAAGGGCTGCGTGGAACTGGCGGTTGAGGGTGAAGGCTTCGGGCACGTTGCCCAAGGTGGCGAGCGATTGGTTCATGTCCTGAAGCTCTTCAATCTCGATGTCCGAGGCGGCGCGGGCGGCCAACCGTGCGGCGGTGCCCTCCAACACGGCGCGCATCTCGTAAAGCTCCATCACCTCGGCATAGTCGAGTGTGCGGATACTCGCCCCTTGGCGCGGGATATGAGCAACCACGCCATCGGCCTCCAACTGGCGGATCGCTTCGCGCACGGGGGTCCGGGAGACCCCTAAGCGCTCGGCCAGCTCCGTTTCACGCAGGCGGTCGCCGGGGTTGAGCCGTCCGGCGCGAAGTTCATCCATCAACTGATTGTAGGCAGAGTTGCCCTGCGGTGTGTGGTCTTCTTCGCTCATAAAACCCCCTCCGATAGGTATTGCATACAGATGGATACAATCGCATCCAGAAAGGGTCAAGCCCGGAAGAATAAGTGAGTTGACCCCTATGCGCCTCTCCCAACCGACCCGCCGTCGTGCGCTGACCTTGATCCTCGCCTCGGCTGGTACCGCGTTCTTTTGGTGGCTCGATCTGCCGCTGCCATTCCTTTTCGGGCCGATGGCCGCCTGCCTTATCGCGGCATTGTCGAACGTGCCGATTAAAGGCTTTGGCCAAGTCTCGGTCGCGGCGCGCACAATCCTTGGAGTGGCGGTCGGCGCCTCGATCACGCCTGATCTTTTCCACCAACTGCCACAGATGGCGATGTCGGTTGCGCTGGTTCCGGTCTTTATCGCGCTGATCGGGATTATCGGCGTCCCGTTCTTTCGGCATGTTTGGGGGTTCGACGCGCCGACGGCCTATTACGCCGCGATGCCGGGCGGCCTGCAGGACATGGTGATCTTTGGCACCGAAGCGGGCGGCGATCCACGGGCGCTGTCGCTAATCCATGCGACGCGGGTGCTGATAATCGTCACCCTCGCGCCCGTTTTCCTGACGCTGGCTTACGGGGCCGGGCTGACCAATCCTATCGGCGCGCCGGTAACGGAACTGCCGGTGAGGGAGGTGGCCTTGATGGCCGCCGCAGCCCTGATCGGCTGGAAGGGAGGAGAGCGGATCGGCCTGTTTGGCGCGTCCATCGTTGGCCCGATGATCGTGACCACCCTCATGTCACTGGCTGGCCTGATCCACAGCCGCCCGCCCGCCGAAGCCATCCTTGCCGCGCAGTTCTTTATCGGCTGCGGAATCGGCGTGCATTTTCTGGGCGTGACATGGGGCGAGCTGACACGGGTGGTGCTGGCAGGCATCGCCTATGTGCTGGTGCTCGCCGTCTTGGCCGCAGGTTTCACCGGGCTCGTCACTTGGGCCAGGTTGGGCGATCCGGTCGAGGCGTTCCTTGCCTTCGCGCCGGGCGGGCAGGCCGAGATGACGGTGCTGGCCATCGTCACCGGGGCCGATCTGGGCTTTGTCATCACGCACCACCTGACCCGCATCGTGTTGGTGATCGTCGGCGCACCGCTGGTGGCGGGGCTTATGGCGCGTAGACGGAAGGATTGATCATATGGATCGGAGCGCCCGCTGCATAGGCGTTCACCTGTTCGAAGATATCGGTGAATTGCTTGTCGAATTCGTCTTCGGTGACAAAGCCGATATGTGGGGTGGCGATCAGCTTGGGGTGCGAGAGCAGCGGGTCGTTGGGATCCGTTAGCGGCTCGGAATCAAAGACATCCACCGCCGCCGCGCCGAGATGCCCGGCGTTGAGCGCTTGCAGCAGCGCGCCTTTGGCGATCAACCCGGCGCGGGAGGTGTTCACCAGAACCGCGCGGGGCGACATAGCGCTGAGGTCTTCCGCGGTGACACTTCCGCGGGTCTCAGGGGTCAGCCGAAAATGCAGGGAGACCACGTCGCAGGACCCGAAGAACGCCACGCGGCTCTCGGCAACGGTCTCACCGTCGACTTTCGCCCGCGCGCGTCCAGCTTCAGAGCCCCACCAGACAACCTCCATGCCAAAGGCGCGGGCATAATCGGCCACAACACGTCCGATGCGTCCATAGCCATAGAGCCCCAGCCGCCGCCCGCGCAGGCTGCGCCCTACGCCCATCTGCCAGTTGCCCGCCTTGGCACTCGCCATCTGCTGCGGCAGTTGCCGCATGGCTGAAAGGATCAGCGCAAATGTCAGTTCCGCCGCCGCATGGTTTGCCCCATCCGCACCTTTGTTGGAACACAGCAGCACGCCCTGATCGGGGCAAGCCGCGACATCCAGATGCGGATAAGCGCCGCGTTGCGAAATCAGGCGCAGGTTCGGCAGGCGCTCCAGCAGCCCCCGCGTCACCGTCGTCCGCTCGCGAAAGAGCACCACGCAGTCTGCATCCTGCAAACGGTCGGCCAAGATGGCCTCATCGGGCTGATGGTCCGTCCAGACAGTGACATCGTGCTCCGCCAACAGGTCAAAGCAGGGCAGTCCGCGCAGGGTGTCGAACCAGTCGTCGAGAATGTGAACCTTCATCCCTGCACCCTATGCTGAAAGAGCATTGATCGCTTTGCTTACCCGTTCATGTAGGATCAGCAAATCAGGGTCGCGGTCCTTCTGCGTGCCGATGCCGGCAATCAACTCGGCGCGCAGTTTTTCCAGATCACGGCGGGCGACGTGGATTTTCTCGTAATTGGTCATCATTCGCTTCTCAATGGGCAACAAAACGGGGATTTTGATCTTTTCCAGCACCTCGGCGGTCACGCCACCAAGGAAATCTTCGCGAAATTTGGAGTGCCCATAGGCACCCAGCACCAGCAGCGAGGGATCGTGCCTTTCGCAATAGGACAGTGCCACCGGATGGGTAATGGGAAAGTTCTCATGCACCGCTTCGACGCCGTGGCGCTCCAGATGGGTCATCAGATCGGCGATCGGCCAAGCGGTGCGTTTGCCCACCGTCAGAACGCTGACCCGGCCATCGGCCTCAAGCAGGCGCAGGCTGTCTGACAGTGCCCGCGCGGCGGCGCGCCCGCCGTCCCATGCCAGCGCCGCATGGCTGTGCTGCGCGCCCGCGTCATAGCCCGCGGGCACCACGATTACAGGACGCCCAGATTGCAAGGCGATGCGGTCCGGGTGGTGGGTCACATGAGCGTCGTCACTCTCGGTCCGTGCGCCGACGATCAGCATGTCATAATAGCGGGCGCCTTCGGAGAGCAGCGTGTCTACGCGGCCGGTCTCTTCGCGGAAATCCAGCGCGTCGCCCAGACCGAGAGCGGGGCGGAGTTCTTCGAACCGGCGGGTGACCTCGGCTAAGATTTCGCTGTTGGCAGCCTCCAACAGGGCGCGGGCCTCTTCGGGGATCCAGCGCGAGCGGCGGTCGATCACCTCATGCGCGGTATGGGCAAGGATCGCCGTGACATGCGCGCCGCGCTGTTTGGCGAGGGAAGCGGCATAGCGCAGCGCGGCGACGGAGGCGTCGGAGCCGTTGAAGGCGACAAGCAGGCTCATCACGGGCATGTCAGCGACCCTCCCAAATGCGTGAGGGGACAAAGACGCAGCCATCCGCCAGCTTGCGCGCCGTCCGCAGCAGACCAGCAGAGTTCAGCGCGAAGCCGTCGGACGTGTCGTAATCCACCAGCACGTCAATCGTGCCAGAGGCATGTTCGAGCACAACGTTGGCGGGGCTTTGAATGGGGCGTTCCAACAGGCCATCGGCCACACTGCCAAGCGTGAGCGCGCAGGACGCTAGGCATTGCGCCCCGGTTACCGCCATGGAGGGGTGCGTGTTCCACGGCATGAAATAGCGCGTCCCGATTGTGCCGCCATCGCGGGCAGGGGCCAGCAGACCGAACTTGGGCGTGACGGATTTTGCCACATCCCCCATGCCCATGGCGGCCCCGGCCTGAAGGCGAATTGCCTCCATCCGCGCGAAGAAATCTTTGTTCGCGTCGAGTTCGGCGACGCTTTCATACCCCGTCAGACCAAAGTCCGCCGCGCGGGCAATGACCATCGGCATGGCGACATCCATGCAGGTGACTTCGATCCCGTCAAAGGTATCGCGGATGTTGCCCGTGGGCAAAAACGCTCCGGTCGAAGAGCCGACGACACCCATGAAGTTTAGCGCCACGGCGGCACCGGCTCCGGGCACGCCCGCGATCTCGGTGTCGCCGTCATAGGTGAGCACGCCACCGGGGGTCAGCACTTTCGACAGCACCTTGGCCCCGGTGTTGACCGCGTGGATTTTGACATCCGTTACATCGCTGGTGGGTTGGACGAGGCCCAATTCCACCGCCGCTGGCCCGACACCCGACAGGATATTGCCGCAGGTCGGTTTGAAATCGACCAACCGATCCTCGACCGAAACTTGAGCAAAGAAATAGTCCACATCGGCCCAACCGTCCTCCGAAGGTGAAAGCATCGCGACCTTGGTGGTCACCGCCGCGCCGCCGCCGATGCCGTCGATGTTGAGCGGATGGCCGGAGCCCACCACGGCGAGCAGCACTTCGGCGAGGGTTTCGCGGTCTTCAGGCAAATCCGCGCGGTTGAAGTATGGCCCCCGCGAGGTGCCGCCGCGCATGAAGAGATAGGGGATAGCAGTCTGTGTCATCTCTAAGCTCCTCAGTTCAGCGGCCAGGGCAGATCGACTGCGCCTTGCAGCAGACCCGGCGGGAAATCACGGTTGAGTGCCCCGGCCATGACGCACATCAGCGCGATGCCGCAGGCGGTCAGGATCAGGGTTTTCGGCCAATGCGCCTGTGCACGAACCCGCAGGAAGCTGATCAAAAAGCCCAAGAGCGCGAGGATAAAGCCGACGAAATAGGTGGCGACGATCAGCCCCACGAACCATGCCAGCGTGCTCCACAACCCGTAGGGCGCATCCGCGTCCTCGCCCGAGCCTTCCTTGTCGGCAAAGATCGGATCGCTTTCGGGACGCAGGATCATTTGCACCAGCAGGATTAGCAGCGCGGCCAATGCGATGCCGCCAACAACCAGCGGCACGATCTTGTCGGTCATGTTGTAATCAGGGATCAGCGAGGCATTCACCAGCGCGGCCACCACATAGCCCATGATCAGCAGCAGAAAGACGAACGGTGCGCGTTTGGAGCCGGACTGAACGTCGCCCTCGGCCATGATCGACTTGGCTTGACGCAGGCCCAGCACGACAGAGACCACAGTGATGATCAGCAGAACGATGACGATAGGGGAGAAGACATACTCCATGCCTTCCTCAAAAGATTTGCGGAACCGGAACGATGCGATCTGGAAGGCTTGGTTCGAGAATTTCTCGACCGGGTTGGACAGCACGAAGCCGATCAAGAAGGCTGGGCGCGACCAGTCGAAGCGGCGCAGGAAGATGCCGATTAGGCCGATCACGAAGAGCGCGAGGATGCCTTCGAAGTTCTGCCCCGACTGGAACGCCGCGAAGGAGATCAGCATGAACAGGAACGGCGCGAGGTAGGTGAAGCGGATGGTGGTCAGCTTGGCAATGCCGCCCGAGGCCGCGATGCACAAGAGCGTGCCGACGACGTTGGCCAGCGCCAGCAACCAGACGATGGAATAGGTGATGTCGAGGTTGTCGCGTAGCATCGAGGGGCCAACTTCGATCTCGCCAGAGCCCAAAAGCGCGATGGCACCGATGAAAATTGCCATCGAGCCAGAACCCGGAATGCCGAAGAGCAGGGTAGGGACCAAGCCGCCGCCCTCTTTCGCGTTGTTCGAGCTTTCCGGCCCGATCACGCCGCGCACTTCGCCTTTGCCGAAATTCGATTTGTCTTTCGTCGTTTGAACCGCGTGGCCATAGGCGATCCAGTCAACAACTGACCCACCAAGGCCGGGGATGATGCCGACGACCACGCCGATCAGCGAACAGCGCACCGACAGCCATTTGTTGGCAACCCAATCACGCACGCCTTCACCCCAGCCCGCGCCAAGTTTGGCTTCTTTGGAAAACGCCCGGTCTTGGCGCAGAAGCGGAACGATCTCGGGCACGGCAAAGATGCCAAGGCCGACGATTACCAGTTTCAGCCCGTCCGTCAGGTAGGGGATGTCATAGGTCGCCATCCGCAGGGAGCCGCCCGCATCGGCCTCACCGATGGTGCCGATCAGCAGGCCGAGGCCCGCCGCCGCCAGACCTTTGAGCGCTACGCGCCCGGCCAGAACCGCGACCATCGACAGACCCAGGATCGAGATCATCAGCATTTCGGGCAGGCCGAAGGACAAAACGATGGGCCGCGCGATGACGATGAACATCGTCAGGAACGCCGCGCCAACCAGACCGCCAAAGAGGGATGAGGTGAAAGCCGCCGAAAGCGCCCGTGCGGCTTGGCCCTTTTTGGCCATCGGAAACCCATCGAGCACCGTGGCTTGGCTGGCCGAAGACCCTGGTATGCCCATGAGGACCGAGGCGAATGTGTCAGAGGTTGGCACCACCGCGACCATGCCAATCATCAGCGCCAGACCCAGCACAGGGTCCATGCCGAACATGAAGGGCAAAAGCAGCGACAGCCCCGCGATCCCGCCGAGGCCGGGAAAGACCCCGACAGCGAGGCCCATGACCACGCCCAGCAGCAGATATCCCAGAACCATAGGTTGCAGAATGAGAGCCCATGCATCGCCAAGCGCAGGCAGAGCGGTTGCGAACAGAACCATCGCACCGACCTCGAAATGTTAGAATAAAGGGGGGTGGCCCCGGGATTGACCCAGGGCCGAGAGGGTTCCGCTTACTTCAGCGAAACGCCATAGGCTTCTTGCAGCCAGTTGGTGACGAAGGCTTTCGCCTCCGCAGAGACGGTCGTGCCGCGCTGCGTAGCCTTTGCCGCGCCTTCGCCTACGAAGACGGGGTACTTACCGACACGCTTTTCAGCGATCTTGGCAAAGTCGTCGCGGTTGCGCACCGCGTCAAAGGCCGCCGTGTAGGTCGCGATCACATCGTCGGGGGTGCCTGCGGGCAGGTAGGCGATCTTTTGCACAGGGAAACCTGCGATAAAGAAGGCTTTCCATGCGTCCCATGCTTCACCTTCGGTGGCGCAGCCTTCGGTCGCTTCGCAAACTTCCTTGAAAGTCGCGATGTCGGGGAAGGTGGGGTCACGAACGATGTAGCCATCGTCGTCCAGCGCGCCCCATGTCATCATCGGCACGGCCTGACCCTTTTCGACGAGAACCGCAGAGGCGCCGAGGTAGCTTGAAGAGGTCTGATAGTCGATCGTGGCCTCGCCGCGCTCAAACATCAGACGGCCATCGCCACGGCCCTTGATGCCGAAAACTGGCTCGACATTCATGCCCCAGCATTTCCCATGCCAGCAGCGGCACGAGGTCAAGGCGCGTGGCCCCTTGCGAGCCGTAGATGAAGTTGACGTCTTTGAGGTTATTGGCGGTGCCGTCGAATTTCTCACCGTCTGTGGGGTTCAGATCGAGCCGGAGGTGCCGAAAAGGACCGTGCCCTCGTCATGCTCTTGCTCTTGGAACCAGTTGGCGCCTTTGGTTGAACCCGCACCCGGCATGAACTTCACGACGACCGTGGGGTTGCCGGGCAGTTCTTCGGACAAGAGCGGCGCAAAGAAGTTGGCCCATTTGGCCGAGCCGCCGGTTTCCGAGAAGGGGATGACCTACTCGATTGTATTGCCTGCAAAGTCGACCTCGGCCAGCGCCGGGGCGGCGAGGCAGGCGGCGGATGCAGCGGTTGCGGCGAAATACTTGATAGTCATAGGTGTCCTCCCGTAGACATTCTATAGCGGTCAGACTTTTACGTCTGCCGTCGTTCGGATTTGTTTTAGGGAACGAATCCCTCCTCCAACACGGGCACTCTGCCTTTCCAACCTTGCGCGAAACTTGCGCATTAGGATTAAGTTTTAATCATGCGCATAGCAGTCATCAAAGACAATGAGGCCCTTGCTCAAGGAATTGCCCATCGCCTGCGCGATCGCGGCCATGCGGTGGACCTGCTGCACGATGGGGAAGAGGCGGATGCCTTTCTGAGGCACGAAGGGGCCGACCTGATCGTACTTGATTGCAACTTGCCCGGCTGTGATGGGCTGGAGATTCTGACCCGGCTGCGCCGCCGTGGCGATGGCACGCCGGTGATCCCGCTGACCGTGCGGGCAGAGACTTCAGAGCGAGTAGCAGGGCTGGATGCCGGTGCCGATGATTACCTGACCAAGCCCTTCGAGATGGATGAGTTGGAGGCCCGGCTGCGGGCCATGGCGCGGCGCAAAAACCTTGAGTTCGCCGCCCGCGACGCGATTGGCCCCTTGGTCTTTGACCGTACCAACCGCCAGTTGTTGAAGGACGAACAGCCGCTGGCGTTCCCTCGTAAAGAACTGGCGACCTTGGAATGCCTGCTGGAACGGCGCGGGCGGATCGTCTCGAAATCCCAACTGATCACCCATGTCTATCGCACCGGTGCCGCGCAGGAAGACAGCGCAATCGAGCCGCATGTCTCCCGTCTTCGCAAACGGTTGGAGCCCTTCGGCATCCGCATCAAAGCCGCGCGCGGGCTGGGCTATATGCTGGAGGTCGATAGCGCATGACCTCGATGTCGCTGCGCTCTAGGCTGTTCATGCTGATCCTGCCGCCGCTGCTGTTGCTTTCGATCGTTCTTGGGTTTTTGGCGCTTTGAAGTGGCGCAGCGCACCTCTGAAACCCTGTTCGACCGCAGCCTGCTGGCCGCAGCTTTGGCGATCTCCCGCGATGTGGCGATTTCTGGTGGGGATGCGCTTTCGCCCAGCACGCGGGATTTTGTCTCGGACGCCGGGGGCGGTGAGCTCTTTTACCATGTCACGGGCCCCGGTGGCATTACATCACCGGTTATGCCTATCCACCCGTCTCTGGTGGCCGGGCGGGCGAGGATCGGCTGAACTACACGATGGCTGAATATCGCGGCGAGCCTGTGCGCGTTTTGCGGATGCGGGAGAGTACGACCATCGGCAACCTGACGGGCGACACGATTGTCACGGTCTGGCAGAGGGACAGTGATCGCAATGCCTTCGCCGCTGCCTTGGCGCGGCGCGCGGCGGCCTTGATCGCCAGTCTGATGGCGGCCCTTGCTTTGGTGGTCTGGTTCGGGGTGAAGATCGGCCTGCGCCCCTTGAACGATTTGCAAGACGCGATCCAACACCGATCCCCCGATGACCTGCGCGATATCCGCCGCTCGGTCCCGGCTGAGGTCTTTGGTATCGTTGCCACATTGAACCGGCTTTTCGGGCAGGTGCGCCAGAGCATCGAAGACCATCAGGTCTTCATCTCCAACGCCGCGCATCAACTGCGCAACCCCGCCTCAGCCTTGTTGTCATTGGCCGAGGTTTTGCCAGATGTCGGCGACCCGCAAGAGCGTCGATTGAGAGAACGCGAATTGATTGCTGCGGCCCGCAAATCAGCGCGGCTGGCCAACCAGTTGCTGTCTCTTGAACGGTTGCGCTACGACGAAGCCCCTGCATTCGACCGGCTTGAGCTCAACGCTGTCGTTGCCGAAGTGTGCAGTGACTTTGCTCCCACGGTACTGTCGCGGGACATTGGCTTTGGCTGTGAACCTTGCACCACGCCGCTCCACGTTGCGGGCGACACTGTGCTGCTCGCCGAAGCGATCACCAATTTGCTTGAAAACGCGCTGACCCATGGCGGCGGCAGCCTCACCGCGATCCGCGTCAGCACCACGGTAGAGGGGCAGTTTGCAGTTTTGGCTGTAGAGGATGACGGCACCGGCATTCCCGAAGGCAGTGCCGAGGCCGCGTTCGAGAGGTTTGGCCAACTAAGCGAAGGGCAAGGCAGTGGTCTTGGTCTTGCGATTGTTAAAGATGTCCTGCGCCGTCACGGCGGGCAAGCCGAACTGGTGCCGCAAGACAAGGGGTTAATCGTAAAGATCAAAATCCCACTTTCTGCGCCGACTGTCTGAACAGCGGTTCCGATCAAGGTGTCACGCGGACCTTGAAAAACACACTTCCTTCGGCGCCTGCGGCATGCGTCCCGCTGCAATCCCACCGCAGGGGGCCTTCATATCCCGGTAGGTTGTCGCTTGGGGTTGCGAGATCGCAGATCAGCGAGGGGCTCACGGTTTGCGGCGTGGCGACGGCCTCTGCCAATCGTGTATAGGGCGGCGTTCGGTCGTAAATGACGATGGCGGATGCAATGCGCTGGCTCGGGTTCACCACTGTGATGCGGTAGACCAGTACATCCCCGGGCGACGCTTGATTTGAATAGCCCTCACCCGTGCCTTGCGTTTCGTTCTGTACAGTTTTCACCAGAACGAGCTGACTGCCACCGACTTCGACCGTCACGCGATCCGTATCGGTTGTAATGTGCGAAGCAGTGGTTCCGGAAAAGTCCGTGGCGGCTTGCACCTCGTAGGTCAAAGCGCTGCCCGGAGGCAGGCCGCCACCCGCCGAGACCCTCGAGATCAGGCAGAGTTCGTCCCCCGCTTGAACGGAAATTGGCACGTTCAGCGGGGTGTCGGGCGCGCCATCGCAATCGTTGTCGATAAAGAGCGCAACTGAAAATGCACCGACCGCAGGCTCGGAAATGTTCTCTACGGAAAAGGTGGTGATGCCAGATGAACTGGCTCGATAGAGATGCGGCAAAAGGGCGATTTGGCCCGCGCCGATGTGCGCGTCACGGTCCTCACTCAAAGTGGGAAGTGGAATAATGCCTAAGGTAAGTCCGCTGTAATCGGTCTCAGGCGAAGGGGTGAAGCTGAACGAGCCATCATGTGGATCGCTGTTCACCAAGCCCGGCAGTGAGCCCGGTCGCTCGGAAATCGCTCTCCACCCTTCGGCGGGCACCGTGGAGACGGTCAGACTGCCAGTGTAGTTCGGCGCGAGCCGATAGGACCATCGTCCATCGGCGCCGACCTGCGGGCTTGCCAGAAGCGCACCGGCATCGTCCAGCAGCAAAATGGTTCCTGCATTCGTGCCTACCTCGTCGCCCGTGGCAGAGCCATCGTGCGCGACCCCGCCGCGACCATCATCCCGGATCAGCTGGCCTGAAATTTCACCGCCCGAGGTTGCGAGAGCGATCGTGACGCTGGCTTCGTCGTCGTCGGCAATCCCGTCCTGCAAGTCATCTTGGGCCAGACCAACGGCTGGATCACTGTCGAGGTCGGGTAGGGAACTGCTCACGATCTCAACGACGTTTGTATAGTTGCCACCCGCCGTGACACGGACACGTATGGTAAGGGTTTCGGTCGCACCCGGCAGAATTTCATCGACGAACCAAAGCCCTGTACTTGGGTCGAAATAATCGCCGGTCGGAGGAGCCGTGTCGCTGATATAGGCGAAACCTGCGGGGATGCTTTCAATCACCTTGACCCCCGAAGGCGAGCCAGGGCCGTCGTTTGTCACGCTGATCACCCAGTCGATGATGTCGCCTTCGACAGCGGTTGTGACGGGAGAGGTGGTGCCCGCTTGAAAGGCCTCTTTGGTGATTGAGAGGTCAGAAAACTGCGGATCGAAACCAAAGTCGTAGGCCACTGTAAAGGCGCCCGAATCGGCCTTTACACCAACGAGGGGGTTTGAGGTTCCGATCTGCGCGCCGGGGGGGAGGTCTGCGTCATTCACATCGACCTCTACCCGGTAGGTGGTGCCCGCAGGCAAGCCGACAAAGGCGTATGTTCCGTCAGGCTCGGTATCGACGGTCCGGATGAAGCTGTCATCGTCCAGATCATTCGGCGTTGCGTTATCGGAGTATAAATCCACTCGGATACCGCCCGCCAAGTTCTCTTCTGCCCCGTCTTTTATGTCGGAACCGTCTTGATCGACATAGATATTGCCACCCAGACCGGACAGTACGAAAGGTGTCCCGCCGCGGCACGAGGTGCCATCGCTGAAACCGCCCTCATCCGTGCCCGTTGCCAGCCTTAACCGATTGCCGGTCGACGTATCGATTAGGTAGATTGAGTTCGATACCTCCTCATAGGCATACATCTGGCCGTTCTCGTCAAAGAAAATCGCGGACCAGATGCCCGTATAAACACTGGGCCCAAATTCCACCACCGTGGAGAAACCGGCGAGACCATTGTTCGCGAACACGCGAAACAGGCTGCCGGTGTCTTCGTTGATGCCGTAAATGAATCCGTCCAATGGATTTACGGCGAAATCGGACACCGTGACGGCTTGGGAGAGGGTCAATTGCCCGGCATCGATCGGATTGTTGGGGTCGGTCAAATCCAACAACTGCCAGGTGACGTCGTCTGCTTCGTAGACCATTATACCGTTGGGCAAGATATCGCCCGCATCTTCGGCCCTTTCGGCGCTGTTTGGGAATGAAGGCATTTTGGTGAAGTTTCCGGTGCCGTCCACGCGCCACAGCTCATCTTTGCCGGGGCGGACGCCATAGATATAGCCATCGATTTCGTTGTATCCCCAGCCGGCTGCCAGCCGGCGCGGCGCTGTCCCGAGGGTTTGTGATGACATAGAATAACCCGACCCGGTGTCGGTAAAGCGCAGTTTGCGCAACTGCGTTGGATCGTCAGACAGCAGGTATAGGCCACTGTCGCAGGAAACCGGAGGAACATCGCCGGAAACTGTCAGCCTGTAGTCCTCAACCTCTCCGTCAAGTGCGACGGGGACGACGCCCTCGGTGGTCGACCATCGGAACCGCGCGAATGTCGGCGTGAGCACGGAGCTTCCCGGTACGTTCACATCAAATCGGATCTCGCCATTCAGCGTGCCATCTTTATCCGAAGCGCTGCCGTCTTGCAGATCAGAGGCGATCTGCTCTGTGGCGTCGAAGAGCCCGTTGCCGTTAAAGTCGATCCACGCCTGAAGATAGGCCACGCCGCCTGTCAAACTACCGACCCCGCCGGTCACCTCGTTTACGAAAACGGTTATCTCTGTCGTACCGCCAGCAAAGAGCTGGGGGAGCGTGACCCCGTCTTCGTCGTCATTCCCGTCGAGATCGTCGCCCAAAGCATCTGCACTTGCTTGAGAGGCAGCCTCGGGGTCAGGAGGGAGGGCCCCTAAGTAGGTCCCCGCGATGCCGGTTTCAGCGATGATGTGCAAAGGGTCGCCATAGCTTGCCGGAGCATCACCGCGATCGACCAGAGGGGCCGCAGCGATATTGATCGGGTAGTCTTCGACCTCCCCATCCAAGGAGACATCGGCCACGCCGACGACCGGAGTTGTAGACCACCGAAAGCGGGCAAAGGTCTGGTCTAGTACCGCGTCACCCGGGACAATCACGTCAAATTGGATCAGGCCATCGCCCGCGACCTGATCCCCACCGGTGCCATCGTCCTGCAAATCGCGCGCGATTTCTTCGGAGGTTGCAAGGGCCATGACATCGTTGCCGTCGTAGTCGATCCAAGCGGTCAAAAAGCCACCGTCGCCTTGGACACGTGCTTCTAGTGTTGCGATAAAACCTTGGATGAGCGGGGGAATCGTTATGCCATCGTCATCGTCCGACCCCGCATCATCGGCGTTCCCTGGCCCTGCATCGCTTGTCAAAGCATCGCCCAGATAGACCGTGGACTCTGACCCCATCGTATGGAGTGCATCCCCATATATCGATGGCGCGTCGGTAAAGTCGGCACAGGCTTGGATGTCGGTCAGTTGCAGAGATCCGGCGAAGTTTGCGCTGTTGTTTTTGCGGGTGCCATGATCGATCACGACCCGATCAACCGGGGCGCCAAATCCGACTTCTACGGCAAAATTTTCGGGTAAGGCTGTTGTCGAGAATGCGCTGTCGCGCTCTGCCAAAACAGAACCATCGGCATTGGCCCGGCGAAACATGGAGGCCGAAAGCGGGCCGTCGGCGATGGCAGGTTGCACGCGCACGCCATTGCGTTCGCCATAGATCGCTACGGATTCGTCGAATTCCAAGCTCGTGACGTAGAAAAGGACGGAGTCCATGGGGGTGTCAAAATCAATATTCAAGGTGGCATATTGCTGTGTGAACACGGGATTGCCGCCATACCCGGCGGAGTAGAGTTCATTTGCGTTTCCGATCGCGGCTGCGCGGCCAATTCTGGCATCAGCGTTTGCAGTTGCACTGAGTGAACCGCCGACTCCATAGCGGGTGAAAGTAGATGTCGCGCCGAGGGCTGCAGGGCTGTCAGATGTCCAATCGACGATTGAAAACCGCGTTCCAGAACAGGTTGGAAGCGTATCGGCTGGCACGGCGGTGACGTTAACGCTGACGCTGTCGGTATCGGCACCGCCTTCATCGCTGGAATTCGCGGCATCGGCGGTGATGCTGCCTCCCGCCGCGGTAGAGACATAGGCATCAAACTCGATGGCGCCGCTTCCAAGGCCGTTCAAGCTGGTCATCGGAAGGAGCGGGAAAGTGCCGTTTGTCGGGGTGGTCGCAGGGCGGATGTCTTCGCCCGAGATGACCTGAAAGTTCGTCGTACCCGAAATTTCTGGCGGCAGGGTTACCGAGGTTTGCACATTGGTCATGGGGCTAAGCGACGTATTCACATAGCTGACGCGGTAGGTCAGCGTGGCGCCCTGCGGAACGTCGCCCCCCGAATAGGGGGTGCCGTTTACTGCTGTAATGGAGATTGATACGAAAAGGTCCTCAGGCCCCGCAGGTGAGACGGCTGAGGTTCCGGCGACCCAGTAGCGCCACGGGTTGTCGTTCCCGGCAGAGGCGCCTTCGGCGGAATCTCCGCCGTGACCTTCGGCATTAAAATATCCGATGTTGGCCGGGTCGCTGACTTTCACTTCCATGACGGCGTAATAAGTCTCTCCCTGCGCGATCCCGCCGAAGGCGTAGCGCACTGCGTTTGTGCCGCTCGGCAAAAAGGACGCGGCGCTGCTATTCAGGTTAAACCCCGCGGTCGTTTCGGTGCAGGCTTCGTAAGAGTTAACGCCCGGGTCCAGCGTTTCGGGAAAGACTGAACCGGCGCCAGTGGCAGGCCCGTCTGGCCCCGCGAGCAGCGGATCATCCGCTTCGCAGGAACCGGGATAGCTGATCCGGTTCCAAGGGCCGGTGGTGCCGTAGCGATCCCAATCGGATCCTGAATCCGGGCCTGCCACGGGGCTGCCCGCGCGAAAGGGTGTCGCCCCCCGACCGCCCGTAATCGTGGTCTCTTCTTGTGTTGAGAAACCGTTTGGGTCGATTGTCCCCCCAGAACCGAAGGCGTTGATCTGAACCGCGTCCCATTTGTTGTGAACGCGGGCGGTGCCGGTGCCGCCAACGCTGCCCCAAGGGCTGCCATTCGTGGGATTGACGAGGTACCCGTTTTCTAAAGTGGCGATATCCGACCCGTTTGCGAACAATGCAGTATCCGGACGGGTTGAGTAGAAAATACCAGTATCGCCATAGATATAGGCCAGCCCGGCATTGCAATTGGCGATGGAAAACCCCGCTGCCTGGCACTGCGCCGTGTCAGAGGGAGCCCAGCCGTTGGGAGAGATATCAAACGCTTGCTGGCCCTTCGGACCCCAACCCTTAGACACGCCAGACCCCGTCGAGGCACGCGCCGGGCGGGCGTCGCGGGCCGCGCCTGTAGCATCAGTTATATAGGCGGATGTGACTTCGGTCCCGGCGGGCACATACAACGTGGCATAGCCGCCCGGACCATCAAGCGTGCCTTCGGCTATGACGGGAAAGTCGGCAATGATGGCAATGTTATCACCGGCTGAAATCGGCGGCAGCCCCGCCGCGACCCGGTCCGCGATCTGTTGACGGCTTGCATCGGTCAGCGAAACGCCGCCGCCGCCCAGCCATGCGCCGTGCGAAAGCACCATGGTTGAAAAACAAAGCCAAAAGAATGCCCCCAGAACGGCCTTGGCGCTCGCGCAGAATAATCTAAAGAATATCATGACTTACTCTCAATTTGTCCTGCACTAGGCTTTCATCGGGTAACTTTTGCGTCAATCTGAGCAGGTGGGTCTTCGGCATATGCTTTGGGTTAGGTCTGCTAGGCCCTAGAGAGATTTCTTAACCGCGCAGGGTTAACTATGTATTGAAGGGCGACAGGGTCTGATGATTGCGGCTGCTGGATGCCGGGCGCGTGCCGCGCGCGCTTGGCGCTGTCGCCAGCGTCGGTGCAATGATGAGATCCGGGTTGAGCGCGGTCTGATGGGCCCCGCCGTTAGGTCTTGGCCGTGAGGCAAAACAGTCGTTAACCAAAATTAAACCAGTCCCTCCCTATCAAAGATGTGAAAGGGAGAATTTGATGAAACGTCTTGTTATATTGGGATTTCTCACCGGATCGCTGGCGGCCTGTGTCGAACCTCCGGCCTCACCCATGGAAGCCGCGGCGCGGCGGGCGGCGGCGGCGGAATTGACCGCCAAACAATGTGCAGGCTTTGCGGGCGGCTATGAGAGCGTGCGCAAATTGCGGCACGACGCGAACCAGAATATCGCCACGGCACGGCGGCTTGGGGCGACGGATGCGACGATTGCCAAGGCGCGAACGGATGTGCGCATGGCCTTTGATATGCAGGTCGCCTTCTCCAATCCGCAGCAGGCTTGCAACATGATGGTGGGCGAACTGGCTTGGGCTACGGGATGACCCGCTCTAGCGATGCGCCACGTCGAGCCAGATCGGCAGATGGTCCGACGCGCGGCGGGTCTGCGACGTCTCGACCACGCCGCCTTGGCGCACTGTCAGATGCTGATCCAACGCCATGCGATCAAGAAAAGCCACGGGCATCCGGGCGTGATAGCTCTTGCCCGGTGCATGGATCGTAAAACGTTTCGCCAAGCGCCCCAGCCCGACCTTTTGCGACCATTCGTTCAGATCGCCCGCGATCAGCGTGGGGCAGGCGGCGCAGGCATCAAGGTGAGCGATCATGGCGCTTAACTGTTCCTTGCGGGAGGGGCGCAGCAGGCCAAGATGCGAGGCGATGACCCGCAATTGCCGCGCGCCGATGTGCAGGTCGGCCACCATGGCACCGCGCGGCTCGACCCCCGGCAGGGTCAGATGCGCCACCTGATCGATCTTGGCGGAGGGGCGGACCAAAACGGCATTGCCGTGCCAACCGATGCTGACATCGCTTGGCGTTGGCACGGGGCGCATGCCCGTGACCTCTTCGACCCGATCCAGCGGCAGGGCAGAGGGGCGCGGGGCGCGGCGGCGGTCGGCTTCTTGCAGCACCACCACATCTGCATGCAAGCTGCGGATGATCCGCATGATCCGCTCCGGATCGCGGCGTCTATCGGTGCCCAGGGCCTTGCGGATGTTATAGCTGACGATGCGCAGCGATTGGGGGGCGACGGAGGGGATCATAGAACAGGCGCTCCCAAACGAAACAGCCCCTCGGCCACCTTGCGGATCATCCCCGTCGGAGGTTTCTCCATGGCGCAGTGTTCGGAGAGATGTTCAAACCAGTCATGCAGCTTTGCGACCGACCCCGCATCATAGACAAAAAGCGTCACCTCAAAGTTCAGCAACATGCTGCGCACGTCGAAATTGGCGGTACCCACAAGCCCCATATCATCGATGATCCCGGCTTTGGCGTGGATCATCCCGGGCTGGTAATACAGCACGTGGCCGCCAGCTTCGTGCAGGTCGCGCAGGTAGGCACCGCGGGCAAAATCCGCCAGCCGTTGGTTGGAGCGTTCGGGCACCAGCACTCGCACATCCACACCGCGGCGGGCTGCGGTCGTCAAAGCCGCACCAAGTGCTTCGGTCGGCACGAAATAGGGGGTCACGAGCCAAATCCGCGCCTCAGCCAAATGCAGCGCGCGGATCAGACCGTCGTGCAGCGGGTCTTCGGTGATATCGGGGCCGGAAGGAACCAATTGCACTGTGGCGGTCCCGCCCGTATCCGACGCGACCGATGGGGCAGGGTCCAAAGCCTCCCCGCTGGCCACGCCCCAGTCCGAGCGGAAAACATCGCCGAAACTCTGTACCGCGCGCCCCTCAAGCAAGAAGGCCAGATCGGTCCAGCCGTCCTGAAGCGCCGTGGGGCCGAGGTAGTGCGCGCCGATGTTCATGCCGCCTGAAAAGACCCGCGCATCATCCGCGATAATCATTTTGCGGTGGTTGCGCAGGTTCAGGTGGCCTGAGCCCGGCACTTGCAACAGCGGTGAATAAAAGCGCACGTCACCCCCTGCCGCACGCAGGCGGCGCAGTGCCGCGGCCGGGCCGCGCAGGGTGCCCAAACGGTCCATCAGCAGCCGAACTTTGACACCGGCCTTGGCGCGTTCGGTCAGCGCATCGACAAAGATACGGCCGGTGTCGTCATTGGCAACGATGTAGAAAAGCGCGTCGATCCGTTTCTCGGACCCTTGGATCAGCGCCATCACGGCTTCATGCGCCGCTGTCGGATCACCCAAGAGCCGCAGGTCTTGCCCATGGGCGGCGGCGGGCAGGCCGAAATACTGCATCGTCGCGTCCAGCGTATGCACCGGACGGGGCGGCGGCCCTCCGGTTTCCCCTTTGAGGAAATGCACCGGGGAGTAGCGCGAAGATTGTTTGCGAAAGCCCAGCCCGAGAAACAACGGCACCGCCACCCATGGCAGCGCGATGATGAACAGCAGCCAAGCCGCCGTCGATTGCGGCGTGCGGCGCTGTTGTAAAATCACGATCGCCGCCAGCAGCGTCAGGATCACGATGATGACGATCTCTAGATGGGTGGTGATCCAAGACATGGGGTGGGGTCTGCTCCTTTTTGCTGGTAATAGAGGCAAATAACCCGTTCACCTTTGACAGCAAGCCTTGGTCGGTGTCAGGCGTCGAGGAATGATTTTAGTGTGGTTTTTAAGGTAGTGGCTTTGAACGACGGATCCTGCTTGCAATGCTACCGTCGGTGCAGGGCCGATCCGCGCAGGCTTTTTTGCACTTGGGTGACAGTGACTGGGGCTGCATTATCCGTATTGCGGCGGCAAGTATCTGATGCATATTGATAATTATCGCTAGGCCCCAAGGCGGAAACACACTTGATACATAACTTAAGCGGCGGTTGGCCGAGGGTATGTTGCAAATGCGCGACAATCAGCGCATCGCAAATCTGTGAAGTGAAAAAACTGAAACCCAATACTAGATGAGGCGTTGCGTAAGTGACCCTGCGGCGAGGATCGCAGGTCACCTGTATTTAAGGAGCAGAACATGAAACGCACGACAACAATCGCCAGCATCGCCCTGATCGCATCCAGCGCCTTCGCGGGTGCAGCAGCAGCCGGATCGCTGGAAGACACCACAGTTGAAGCACCGGTTTTCACACCTGCGCCGACACCCGTGGCCGTTGATGGCGACTGGACAGGCTTCTACACCGGTCTTCAGGTTGGTCAAACCGACATCGACAGCGACAGCGGCACCCTTGACGGTGACGACACGTCCTACGGTTTCCACGCCGGTTACGACTATGACTTCGGCAAGTTCGTACTGGGTGGTGAACTCGACTATGACAAAACCGACATCGACCTGGGCAACACAGGCGTCGCCGCGGATTCCGTTGCACGCGCTAAGCTGAAAGCCGGTTACGACTTCGGCAACACGCTGGTCTATGCAACAGCTGGTGCAGCCCGCGCCGACACCGACGTTGGTGACGAAACTGGCCCCTTCGCCGGTCTGGGCGTCACATATAAAGTCACAGACCGTTACACCGTCGGTGGCGAAGTGCTGCAGCACAAATTCGATGACGTAGGCGGCACAGGCGACGATCTGGACGCGACAACCATCTCCCTGCGTGGTTCCATGCGCTTCTAATCTATCTTGGCGGGGTAACTCGCTTGGATAGGGGGCCGGCTTCCGAAAGGAGGCCGGCCTTTTTTGTGCGGAAAGGCCGCGTGGCGGGCATGTCATCTGGCAAAGATGGGCAATGCTGTCCCCAAGCAGGCTGTCTTCGTCCGTCATGGCCGCGCGCTGCGCGCATAAAACTTAACCGGACAAGGGGCTTGGCGCAGGGCGGCGGGCTTGCTACAACCCGGTCATGAACACCGCAACGCTCATTATTTGCTGCATTACCCGCTGAGACATTCTCGCGGGCCGCTGTTCACGTCATTCCCATTCTGACAAAACTATGCCAAGCCCGCGTCACACCCGCGCAAGGACGCCTGCCCATGACCCGTGACCTGACGATCAAGCTGCACAACACCGCCACCCGGAAGAAAGAGGATTTCACGCCGATTGATGCGCAGAATGTGCGGATGTATGTCTGCGGTCCCACGGTCTATGACCGCGCGCATCTGGGCAACGCGCGGCCCGTGATCGTGTTTGATGTGCTCTACCGTCTGCTACGGCATGTCTATGGCCCCGAACACGTTACTTACGTGCGCAACTTCACCGATGTCGATGACAAGATCAACGCCCGCGCCGCCGACAGCGGGCGCAGCATCGGCGAGATCACAGCCGAGACGACCCAGTGGTATCTGGACGACATGGCCGCCGTGGGCGCCTTGGAGCCCGACCACATGCCTCGCGCGACACAGTATATCCCCCAGATGGTCGCAATGATCCGCGGGCTGATCGATGAGGGCTACGCCTATGAGGCCGAGGGCCATGTGCTGTTCCGGGTGCGCAAATATGCCGAATATGGCGCGCTTTCGGGCCGGTCGGTCGACGATATGATCGCAGGCGCGCGGGTTGAAGTCGCGCCTTACAAAGAAGACCCGATGGATTTCGTACTCTGGAAACCTTCGGACGAGGGCACTCCGGGGTGGGAGTCGCCTTGGGGGCAGGGCCGTCCGGGCTGGCATATCGAATGCTCCGCCATGGCGCATGACCTGCTGGGGGAGCGTTTCGACATCCACGGCGGCGGCATCGACCTGCAGTTCCCGCACCATGAGAATGAGATCGCCCAATCCAAATGCGCGGGCCACGGGTTCGCCAACTACTGGCTGCACAATGAGATGTTGCAGGTCGAGGGCAAGAAAATGTCCAAGAGCTTGGGCAATTTCTTTACCGTGCGCGATCTGCTGGATCAGGGCGTGCAGGGTGAGGTGATCCGCTTCGTCATGCTCTCAACCCATTACCGCAAGCCGATGGACTGGACCGAGAAAAAGCGTGAGGAGGCCGAGAAGACCCTTCGCAAATGGTATCTTCAGGCGGCGGAGGCTGAGGCCGCGACGCCTTCACCGGACCTCGTCACGCTCTTGGCGGATGACCTTAATACCCACGGTGCGCTGACCGAATGCCACCGTCTGTCGAATGCGGGCGATACGGCGGGTCTGCGCGGGGCGTTGAAGCTTTTGGGGCTGCTGGATGAGTTGATCCCCGATTGGGCCGCAGTGCAGGCGCTGGATCTGACAGATATCGAAGCCTTTCTGAGTGATGCCCGTGCCACCGCGATGGAGACCAAGGATTTCGCGCAGGTTGATCGGATCAAAACCGCGCTCACCTCTGTTGGGATCGAAGTCCAGATGAGCAAGGACGGCGTGAAACTGACCCCACCGCCCGGCTTTGATCGGGCGCAGCTGGAGGGGCTGTTGTGACGCGCGAACGTCTCTGGCTTTATGACACCACGCTGCGCGATGGGCAGCAGACCCAAGGCGTTCAATTCTCCACCGACGAGAAACGCCAGATCGCCGAGGCGCTGGATGCGCTTGGCGTGGACTATATCGAAGGCGGTTGGCCCGGTGCGAACCCAACCGACAGCGCATTCTTCGACGCGGCACCGCCCACCTCGGCACGGCTCACCGCTTTTGGCATGACCAAACGCGCGGGCATGTCAGCGGAAAATGACGACGTTTTGGCCGCCGTATTGAACGCAGGGACGCAGTCGGTCTGCATCGTCGGCAAGACCCATGACTTCCACGTCAAAACCGCCCTTGGCATCACGCTGGCGGAAAACACCGACAACATCGCCAAATCCATCGCCCATCTGGTCGCCCAAGGGCGCGAGGCGCTGTTTGATGCTGAACATTTTTTCGACGGCTATAAGGCCAACCCGGACTACGCGCTTGAGGCGATCCGCGCGGCCTATGACGCGGGTGCGCGCTGGATCGTGCTCTGCGACACCAATGGCGGCACCCTGCCCGAAGAGATCGGCCGCATCACCCGCGATGTGATCGCCGCAGGCATCCCCGGTGACCGGCTGGGCATTCACACCCATGACGACACCGAAAACGCCGTGGCCTGCACGCTGGCTGCCGTCGACGCAGGCGCGCGCCAAATCCAAGGCACGCTGAACGGGCTGGGCGAGCGGTGCGGCAACGCCAATCTGACCACCCTGATCCCGATCCTGCTGCTGAAAGAGCCCTATGCCAGTCGCTTTGAGATCGGTGTAAGCCGTGACGCGCTGCGCGGTCTAACCCGCACCAGCCGGATGCTGGACGAAATCCTTAATCGCGTGCCGATGAAACAGGCAGGTTTCGTGGGGTCGTCGGCCTTTGCGCATAAGGCGGGGCTGCATGCCAGCGCCATCGCCAAAGACCCCAGCACCTATGAACATATCGACCCCGCACTGGTCGGCAATACCCGCGTCATTCCGATGTCGAACCAAGCCGGGCAATCCAATCTGCGCAAACGGCTGAGCGATGCCGGTCTGGCCGTGGCCAAGGGCGATCCGGCGCTTGGCCGGATCTTGGAAGTGGTCAAGGACCGCGAGGCGCAGGGCTATGCCTATGACACCGCACAGGCGAGTTTCGAGCTGCTCGCCCGCGACGTGATGGACCAGTTGCCGCATCTTTTCGAGGTGGAGCGTTACCGGGTCACGGTCGAACGTCGCCGCAATGCCGAAGGCCGGATGGTCAGCCTTTCCGAGGCGGTCGTGGTGGTCGATGTCGACGGAGAAAAACGTCTCTCGGTCTCGGAATCGCTGGACGAGGATGGCGCGGACCGTGGTCCGGTCAACGCCCTCTCCAAAGCGCTGGTCAAGGATTTGGGCAAGTACAGCAGCCTGCTGGATGACATGCGTCTGGTTGACTTCAAAGTGCGCATCACCCAAGGCGGCACCGAAGCCACCACCCGCGTCATCATCGACAGCGAAGACGGGCAGGGGCGGCGCTGGTCCACCGTGGGCGTCAGCGCCAACATACTCGACGCCTCCTTCGAGGCACTGCTAGATGCGATACGTTGGAAATTGATCCGGGACCGCGCCCAATGACAGACGATATGACTGCCTTTTTTACTCTGCACCGGGATCTGCCACGCGAAGGGCCGGGAGAGCCCTCGGACGTGAACTGGGCCGTGGAGCAGGTCGACCTGCCTGCGCGCGCCGAGATTGCGGATGTGGCCTGTGGCCCCGGCAGTGACATCGGCGCACTCCGCGCGGCGATCCCGCAGGGGCATGTCACCGCACTCGATAAGACCGCGCATTTCGTCGACACCGCGCGGGGTCGTTTCGTGGCGGATGGCAATGTCACCCTGCTGCGCGCCGATATGGCCGCGATCGCCAATGAATACGACCTGATCTGGTGCGCCGGTGCGGTCTATTTCCTTGGCGTGACCGAGGCGCTGACCCGTTGGCGCAAATCCCTGCGCGCGGGTGGCGTGGTGGCATTCTCCGAGCCTTGCTGGCTGACCGATACCCCCTCGGAGGACGCCCGCGCGCAATGGGCCGACTATCCCGCGATGAGCGACCCAGACGGCATTGCTGAACGGGTGCGCGCGGCGGGATATGAGGTCGTGGCGACCCGCGTTCTGTCGGAGGAAGCTTGGGAGAATTACTACACCCCGCTGGAGGCCCGCATCGAAAAGCTGCGCCCCGGTGCGGATGACGCATTGGCACAGGTGCTCGATGCAACCGAGGCGGAAATCGCCTGCTGGCGTGCCCACCGGGATGAGTTTGGCTACCTGCTGACGGTGGCCCGTCCCCTATGACTTTCCACGCCGACCTGAACGCATGCGCCGCCATGGTAGAGCGCGCCGACCCGTGGCGGTTTCGCGCCGCCATGGCCGCGCCTGTGGAAGCACGCAGGCTGCTGTTTCCGCTCTATGCCTTCAACGTCGAAGTCGCCCGCGCGCCTTGGGTGACCCAAGAAGCGATGATCGCCGAGATGCGCCTGCAATGGTGGCGCGACGCGCTGGAGGAGATTGCCAAGGGCGGTCCCGTCAGGCGCCACGAAGTCACCACGCCGCTGGCCCGCGCCATCGCGCCCGAGGATGCGGAACTGCTCGATGAACTCGTCGCTGCGCGGCGGTGGGACATCTACAAAGACCCCTTTGAGGATGCGGAGCACTTTGCGCGCTACATCGACCAAACCGCAGGCCATTTGATGTGGGTCGCCGCGCGCCGCCTTGGTGCGACGCAAGAAGCGATCGTGCGTGATGCGGCCTATGCCACCGGCATCGCCGCATGGCTCTGTGCGATTCCGAATTTGGAGGAGGCGGGCCGTGTGCCGCTACTGGATGGCACGGCGGAAGGGGTTTCGGCCCTTGCTAAGGGAGCACTGGACCGCCTGAAGTCAGCGCGGGCCAAACGGGGGCAAATTCCAAATGAGGCTCGCGCGGCGCTGCTGCCTGCCGCCCATGCCGGACCTGTTTTGCACGCGGCTGTAGCAGACCCGCAAAAGGTCTCCGAAGCAGGCTTGCCTGACCCGCGCCGCCATTTCGCGCTGCGGGCCATGGTGTCGCGCTGGTAGGCGCTTAGCTCAGCTGCGTCTCTCTGCGGCTGCGCAGCACCAGCCAGATCAGCGAGCCGCCGGCCAGCACCAAGAATGGCACCATGGCAAAGTTCACCGCCGCCCAGCCTTCCTGCGCCGTGCCGCCTGAGCAGTTCATCAAACCGCCCGAGGCCAGCGAGGCGACGGTCACGCCGCCGAATACCAGCAGATCGTTCAGGCCCTGCATCCGTCCGCGCTCATGCGGCTCATGCGCGCCCGCGAGCATGGTGGTGGCCCCGATGAACCCAAAGTTCCAGCCCAGCCCCAAAAGGATCAGCGCGACAAAGAAGTTGCCCAGTTCCACCCCTTGCAGCGCCACCAGGCCAGCGGCGGCAAGGATTGCAATGCCAAGGCCCATGATCCGCTCAACGCCGAACCGATTGATCAGGTGGCCGGTAAAGAAGGACGGCGCGAACATCGCCAGCACATGGCCAGTGACCACATAGCCCGCGTTGTCTTGGCTATATCCGCAGCCGACGACGGCCAGCGGGGTCGAGGTCATCACGAGGTTCATCAGCGCATAGGCCACCATGGCGCAGATCACCGCCACGGCGATGCGCGGCGTGGTCAGAAGCTCCCAGCGGCTGCGGCCCTTGGGGGCGTCATGGGCCGGGATCGGCGGTTTTGGAATGTCGATGAAAAGAAACAGCAGCGCGCCGATGAGGTTTACCGCCACCACCGCCAGATAGGTGCCAAGGAAGGGCACCACGAGGCTGCCAGAGGTCGCCGTGGCAAGCTGCGGCCCGATGATGGCCGAGACCAGACCGCCTGCCATCACATAAGAGATCGCCTTGGGCCGGAAGTCATCCGAGGCGGTATCGGCGGCGGCGAAACGGTAAAACCCCTGCGCCGACATATAGACGCCCGTCAGCAGGGAGCCGAGCAAAAAGACCGGGAACGACGCCAGATAAAGCCCATAGGCCGCGACCGCGCCGCCCAATGCTCCGCCCGCAGCCCCCAGAAAAAACCCCGCCCGTCGGCCAAACCTTTGCATGATGGCCGAAACCGGCGTGGCCGAGAGCATGGAGCCCAGCACGATCATCGAGATCGGCAGCGTGGCAAGACAGACATTGGTCGCCAGCGACTGACCGGCAAGACCACCCACGAGGAAAATCATCGGCATCTGCGCCCCGAGAAAGGCCTGCGCTGCCACCAGCACCGCTACGTTGCGCCGGGCGCGTCTGTCGTCGATCATGTCTGAATTCCTCACTTCCCGCCAAGGCGTAGCCCTGCCGATGCGTAAGGGCAAGCCCGGCCGCGGTTTTTGCGCCTCCGATCCCGCTTGCGCCCGGCGGCAAGCTCGCCGATGATCGCGCCGATGACCGCCCCAAACCGTCCTTCGCTGAACCTTCTTCTGCTCGCTGGCACTGCCGAGGCGCGGCAGCTTGGCGTCGCCTTGGCTGAGGCCGGTCACAGGGTCACCGCATGGCTGACGGAACCGCCGCGCGGCAGCAATCCGATGCCGATTGCGTTTGAGATGCGCGACCCAGAAGATACCACCGCCTTGCTGCGCGACATGGCGGGTTTTGACGCGGTTTTGGACCTCAGCCATGGGTTCGACGCGGGGCTGAGCCACGCAGGCTTTGCCACTGCCGCCGGCTTGGATAAGCCCTTTGTCAGTTTTGCGCGCCCCGGCTGGGCTTTGGATGATCCGCTGCTGCGGTCGGTCCCTGATGTGCCCGCCGCCGCCCGTGCGGTGCCGCCCGGGGCCCGCGTCTTTGCCGCCACCGGATGGGCCAGCCTGCCACAGTTTCTGCCGTTTGAGGGTGCGCGCCTCATGCTGCGCCAGACCAGCCGCCATGACCGGCCCGCGCCCTATGACTTTGTGGATCTCATCTTTGGCGATCCGCCTTTCACGGTGGCGACCGAAACCGCGCTGTTTCGCGAGTTTGGCGTCGACCTGCTGATCTGCCGCAACCTTGGCGGCGCGGCCAGCCGCCCCAAGGTCGACGCCGCACTCGCCCTTGGCTTGCCGGTGATCCTCATCGAAAAGCCGAGCCTGCCAAAGGGGGTGCGCTGCCTGACCGACCTTGACGCGATGATGGACTGGGCGGCGCAGCTGTGAGCCTTGCGCCCCCGATCACCTGTGACGCAGATGTGGCTGAGGGGGCCGCTTGGCTGGCCGAGGCCGAGCCGCGTTTTGCCATGGCGCTTGCACGCACCGGTCCGCTGCCACTACGTTTACGCCCGCCGGGTTTCGCGGGCTTGCTCGACATTATCGTGGGGCAGCAGGTGAGCGTGGCCTCGGCCCGGGCGATCTATGCGCGGCTGGTGGAGGCGGGGTTGCATCAGCCGGAGAATGTTCTGCGCGCCGGAGATAGCGGGCTGCGTGCCGCGGGGCTCAGCCGTCCCAAAGCACGCTATGTCTTAGCCTTGGCCGAACGGGAATTCGAATTTGACGCGCTGCACAGCCTGTCCGATGGCGACGCCATCGCTGCACTGGTTGCCATGCCGGGGATCGGGCCATGGACCGCACAGGTCTATGTGATGTTCTGCCTTGGGCGACGCGATGTGTTTCCCAGCGGCGATCTCGCACTTCAAGAAGCAGCGCGGGGGCTGTTTGATCTGCCTGCCCGGCCAACGCCGAAAGACCTCTCCGCCATGGCCGCCGCTTGGTCACCTTGGCGGTCGGTTGCGGCGCGCTTGCTCTTTGCCTACTACCGGGTGTTGAAACAAAAGGAAGGATTGTCATGACACGGGTTTTGAACGCCGAGCGCCGCGAGCCGGTCTCTGGCACCACACGGTCGGTTGTGGTGTTCCTGCATGGTTATGGGGCCAATGGGGCTGACCTGCTGGGCCTCGCCGATCCGCTGAGCGAGCATCTGCCCGATACGCTCTTCGTTGCCCCCGATGCGCCCGAAGCCTGCGCCGGTGCGCCCATGGGGTTCCAGTGGTTCCCGATCCCTTGGATCGACGGATCGTCCGAAGAGGAATCGATGCGCGG
Source organism: Sulfitobacter sp. HI0027 (assembly GCF_001634775.1). Classification (NCBI taxonomy): domain Bacteria; kingdom Pseudomonadati; phylum Pseudomonadota; class Alphaproteobacteria; order Rhodobacterales; family Roseobacteraceae; genus Sulfitobacter; species Sulfitobacter sp. HI0027. Next base: position 2,744 of record NZ_LWER01000453.1, on the reverse strand, counting down.
CATGATGAGCGCGGTCGAAGACCTCGACGCCTTTCTCGACGCGCTGATGGTGGACGAAGACGTGCTGCCTGAACAGGTCGTGCTGTTTGGCTTTTCCCAAGGCACGATGATGTCGCTGCATGTGGCCCCGCGTCGTGAGGATGCGGTTGCGGGGATCGTGGCCTTCTCGGGGCGTCTGCTCACCCCCGAAGCGCTGGCCGAAGAGGCGCGGGTGAAGCCACCGGTGCTGCTGGTCCATGGCGATGCCGATGACGTGGTGCCGCCGCAATCCCTGCCGCAGGCCGCCGAAGCCCTGCAAGAGGCCGGATGGCAGGACGTCTACGCCCATGTGATGAAGGGCACCGGCCATGGCATCGCGCCGGATGGGCTGAGCGTGGCGCTGGCCTTTATGCGCGACAAACTGGGGCTTTAACCCTTCATCTCATCCCAGAGCCACGGCTCTGCGAATTCGACCGAATTGCCTGCCGGGTCGCGCACATAAAGTGAGCGTGCCCCGTTGGGCCAGTCAAAGCTGGTATCGATCTCGACCCCGGCGGCCTGCAGCCGCGTCTCCATCGCGGCGATCTCATCGCGTTTCATCGCAAAGCAGACATGCCCCGGCCCCCGCGCCCCATGGGGCGGCACCGGCATCTTCGGATTGCCGGGCGGCTGGCTTGTTGCCGTGGGGTTGAAGACCAGCAAGACCGAGGGGCCGAGCGCAAAGAACATATGCCGCCCCGGCACCTCTTGAAACAGTTTTAGACCCAGAATGTCGCGGTAAAACTCCCGCGCTGGATCCAAATCATCGACGTAAACGGCGGCTTCGAGCAGGGACTGCGGGGCGGGCGCATCGGGCAGGGGGCTTTTCATCATGCCACAAGGTTAACAAACTCTGCCCATCTGTCACGCCTCTGTCGTAATCTTTGGGCAAAACCGGCGACATCTAGTGGTTCACCTTTGTCTTGCCAGAGAGAAACCGCGAGATATAGTGACTAAAACGGGCAGAGGACGCGACCAGATGGACGGCGATTTCAGGACCGAATTTACCCGCCACCCGGCGGCGCTCAAACACCACCCCGCGCTGGTGCTCAACGCAGATTATCGGCCATTGTCTTACTATCCGCTGTCGCTGTGGCCGTGGCAAGAAGCGGTAAAGGCCAAATGGCTCGACCGGGTCGAGATCGTCGCCGAATATGACGAGGTGGTGCGCAGCCCTTCTACGGTGATCAGGATCCCTTCCGTTGTCGTTCTCAAAGACTATGTTAAACCTCAAAAGCGCGTGGCCTTCACGCGCTTTAATTTATTTCTGAGGGATGAATTCCGCTGCCAATACTGCGGCGCGAAGGGGGATCTGACCTTTGACCATGTGGTGCCCCGCGCTGCGGGTGGGGTGACAAGCTGGCAAAACGTGGTGGCGGCCTGTAGCCCCTGCAATCTGCGCAAAGGCTCGCGGCCCTTGCACCGCACGGGGCTGGCTTTGCGCAAACCGCCGCGCCAACCCGCCGCCGAAGAGCTGCGCAACATGGGGCGCAAATTCCCGCCCGGCCATCTGCACGAAAGCTGGATGGATTTTCTCTATTGGGATGCCGAGCTTCAGGCCTGACGCTTAGATCTCCAGTTCGTGTAAAAGATACGATAATACTCTCCAAAGCATCGTATTTGCGAGCCAGTAGGTAGCATCGGATTCACTAAGCATTGTCTTAGGAGACTGAATTCGAGCGCAAACTTGACACTGGTTCAAATACCTTTCGGGCAGCTTTTTTTAATGAAGGGTGACGATACTGGTGTTCGGCGACAAGGACGCCGTCGGTAAGATCGATGCCGCCGGCATAATCTGGAAGGGGCTCAACGTTGCCGGGCGCATCGGAAAACTCAAGAACAGGATCGCGCCGTTGTCCAAACTGTTGAAAACGAGCCCGGCCGAGTATGAGTATCGGGTGAAGGATCTATATAGTAGACTGCGCAACACCTATGAGCGGACGGTCGAAGAGATCATATTCAAGGACTTCGTGCGCCGGACCACTGACGTCATCCAGATCCAGCTTCGAAGAGCACTCTTCATTAGTGCGACGAAGGGGCTGGCTCGGAAACACTGCATGGCAACGATGACGGTGTGGCAATTGTCCGATAAGGGATGTTCTTGACTATCGTGGGCCTCCACCGCATGGGGCGGGAAGCGGTCCTTTGTTGCGGATGCCGTTCAAGCAAGCCACCCACGCAGAGCCAAAAAGGACGGGCCTCCCTAAAGACGAGCAAACTATATATCTCGGATGTTTACGGACGTTCCTTGCGCTTCGAGATGCACTTTTAAACGCCGCGCCTGGCTTCTGGGCGCAGCAATGACCAACAGCCTTTCCGGCTCTCGATGCGGCCTGACCTGCCACGGAACTCTCATCCAGCTGTGACTTGAGCCCGATTGATGTTTACGCCGATTGGCGCAGGTTGAGCAATCGCCCGACACGCGGAGCTTTCATCTCGCGTATCGGGGCGGGCGATTGCGGTGGTCAGGGTCCGCGCGTAGTCGGCNGGGGTCTGGTAATTCAAGGCCGAATGCGGGCGTTCGGTGTTGTAGCCGGTGGCCCATGCGGGGATCACGACGCGGGCATGTGCCAGGTTGCGGAACATGGTCTCGTTAAGTAGCTCGTCGCGCATCCGCCCGTTAAAGCTTTCGACGAAGCCGTTCTGCATGGGCTTGCCCGGCGCGATGTAGTGCCATTCGATCCGATGCTCGGAACACCAGCGCAGGATCGCGTTACTGGTTAGTT
>NZ_LWER01000452.1:0-33646 GCF_001634775.1 Sulfitobacter sp. HI0027 | reverse complement strand
TCGGGCGGGCGCGAATGCCGAAACCTTCCTGACAGGCTTCGACGGCATCCTGCAGATCGACGGCTATCAGGGCTATAATCGGCTGACCAAACCCACGCGCAAGGGCGGTGCCCATTCGGGTGGCCCATTGCTGGGCGCATGCGCGCCGCAAGCTGAAGGAAGTCTTTGACCGAGATGGCTCAGAGATCGCCGCCGAAGGCCTGCGCCGCATCGCCGAAATCTATACCGTCGAAGCTGACATTCGTGGCATCTCCTCCGGCCAGCGATTGTCTGCCCGTCAGGCCCGCAGTGCCCCGCTGGTCGCAGCATTCGGTGAATGGCTGGAGGCTGAGCGCCGCAAGATCTCCACCAAATCCCGGCTGGGTGAAAAGCTGACTTACATCCACAATCACTGGGACGGACTGCAGACCTTCTTGGCCGATGGGCGCGTCGAGATCGACAACAACCGCGTCGAAAACCTGATCCGCTCCATCACCCTCAATCGGAAAAACGCCCTCTTCGCTGGGCATGACGAGGGTGGTATCGCCTGGGGCCGCATCGCCTCACTGATCGAGACCTGCAAGATCAACGGCATCGAGCCCTTCGCCTATCTCAAGGCAACCCTCACAGCGATCGCCAATGGTCACCCACAAAGCGGCATCGACGATCTGCTCCCGTGGAACTTCAAGACGTCAAGCTGACCCGACAGTGCCCTCCTGAGAACGCTTACGACTATCTCCAAGATAGTCCAACTTTTTGTCCGCACCCCCAATGGGTCAATCCCACACGAAAATCAACACTATCCCCATACGGAAGTTCCCGTATGAAACTCGATGAATATACGGATTCGGCTGCATAGAATATATGCGGTGCCTTATTATCCATGTGTTTACGACCGTAAGTAAGAGTTTTTCCTCTCAAATTACGCCGCGGGCGCGACCACTGCCTTTTGGGCCAGAAAGGCGCAGACCAGTAATTGCAGCATGTGGTAGATCATCAGCGGGAGTACGATGGCACCGACGGCCTCCGCGGCGAAAAGTGCCGTCGCGATGGGCAGGCCCGATGCGAGGCTCTTGGTCGATCCGCAATAAAACAGTGCTGCACGATCTCCAGCATCGAGACCGAAAAGCCGACCCGTCAAAACCATCAACAGCGGATGTCGGCTCTCCGCCCTGAGGACCCACAAAGCTTGAAACAGGTACGCAGCAAAAGGTTCGCATCCGCCTTTGCTCAGTATCCACATTGCCGTTCGATATCATTGGCATGACATGCTCATAAAAAACCGCAGAAGGCCCGCCTTGCGAAACAGTGACGTCACGAATGGCTTCCCGGCAATAGATCTGATCTACCTGCCAAGCCCAAAACCTCGGCCACCAGCGCCTAACATTGGTGCTGCCCGATCCAGCGCCAGTTTGCTCCGCGAGAAACGCACCGGCGTGCGCAACCCATCGATACCCTCGGGGTTAATCCGCATGTCGCGGGCCACGATTTGTGGCTCGCTCAGAGCTTCGGCGACCGTATTGATCGGGCCTGCGGGTACCCCGCAATGCGTGAGCCGCTCAATCAGCGACGCTTTGGTGAACTGTGCAGTCCGTTCCGCAATCAAGCCGCAGAGCGCCTCACGGTGCTGAACACGGGCCGGGTTTGTCGCGAATCTCTCATCATCTGCCGTACCGACTAAATCAAGCACTTCGCAGAGCCTACGAAATTGAGAGTCGTTGCCGCAGGCAATGATCAAATGACCCTCTTGGGTCGGGAACACCTGATAGGGTACGATGTTGGGGTGCGCGTTGCCGAGCCGCTTGGGGGCGGCGTCGCCCAAGAGGTAATTACTCGCCTGATTGGCCAGAACGCCAACCCCGCAATCCAGCAGCGACAGATCGACATGTTGCCCCTGTCCCGACTGCGCACGCTCGGCCAGCGCCGCCTGAATGCCGATCACGCCGTAAAGCCCGGTAAAGACATCAACCCATGCCACGCCGACTTTCTGGGGCGCACCATCTGGCTCGCCTGTCAGGTCCATGATCCCGCACATGCCTTGGATCAGGAAATCATAACCCGCCTCCTTAGCACGCGGTCCGTCCTGACCAAAGCCACTGACAGATGCATAGACCAGACCCGGGTTCTCAGCTACCAATGACGCATAGTCCAAGCCGAATTTCACCAGCCCCCCGACTTTGAAATTCTCGATCACCACATCGGCCTCCGCGATCAGCGCTTTCAGTTCCGCCAGATCCGCGGGATTGGTGAAGTCGCAGGTCAGGGAGGTCTTGCCACGATTTGCCGACTGGAAATAAGCCGATACCGTTTCGGTGCTGCCATCGGGCCGGGTCCGTTCAATGAACGGCGGGCCCCAACGTCGGGTATCGTCGCCCTCCGGGGCTTCGACCTTGATCACCTCAGACCCGAGATCCGCGAGCGTTTGCCCGATCCAAGGCCCTGCGAGAATTCGCGCCAGTTCGACGACCTTGAGCCCGGCCAGAGGCGTTGACCCAGACATCAGCTGTGAGGCTCGGAATGAACGTGGGACAGGAATGGCATGATATTGGCCCTACTCATTTTAAGGTGGATTTCATTGCGGATCACTCTTTCGCGTGGCGCAGATCACAGGTTCTGCTCCACGATCCGCCATGCGTTTTCGGCTCGCACACGTGCCAGATGGCCCAGTTTCAGCGCCTTTTGCGACGCGGCATTGCCGTCAAGCCCGCGCTTGTAGACCCCTTGAATGATCGCGGCACTACGAAAGAAGGAAAACACCACAAAAAACAAATGGTTCGACACGGTGTCGCGCCCCGAATACCGGCAGTAGAGGTCAAGAAACTCCTGTTCGGTCGGTATGCCCAAGGCCTCGAAATCAAGCCCCTTGAACTGCCCGGTCGGGAGGTTGTCGGCGTGATAATTTGCGCAGACATACCCCAGATCGGCGAGCGGGTGGCCCAGCGTGCAAAGCTCCCAATCCAGCAGCGCAGCTACCTCGGGCGTGCCGTCGCGCACGATCGCATTTCCGGGGCGGAAGTCGCCATGCACGATCGCGGCCTCGTCGTCGGCAGGCAGATTGGCTGGCAGCCATTCCATCAGCTTGTCCATCGCTGTGATGGTCTCGGTTTCTGTCGCTTTGTATTGTTTGGTCCAGCGGGCGACCTGACGCGACAGATATCCTTCGGGGCGGCCGAAATCGCCCAATCCCACAGCCTCGGGCTTGACCGCATGCAAATCGGCCAAAGCCTTGATGAAGCTTTCGTAAAAGGCACGGCGCTCAGACGGGGTCAATCCCGGCAGGCTGGGGTCGTGAAAGACCCGACCTTCGACCATTTCCATCACGTAGAAATCAGTACCGATCACCGATGGATCAGTGCAGAGATGCAGCATCTTTGGCACCGGGACCGGCGTGTCGCGCAGGGCATGCATCACCCGGTATTCCCGATCCACCGCATGGGCGGAAGGCAGCAGCGTGCCCGGGGGCTTCTTGCGCAGGACGTATTTGCGCCCACCGGCGGACAGTTGATAGGTTGGATTGCTTTGGCCCGCATTGAACTGGCGCACCTGCAGGTCGCCGGAAAATCCTTCCAGATGATCGGACAGATAGGCCTTTAGCGCGGCCTCGTCAAAGCTGAGGGCTTCGCTGACAGTGATAAGGGGGGGGCCACCATTCTCGCTCATTTTGTGCTTCCTTTTGTGACATGTCCTGGTGCTGCGCTGTTCAAATCCGCAAAACTGCGACCTTCACGCGCCATGTCGCGTAGCAATTGCGGCACTTGCCAAAACTGGGGGTCTTCGTTGGCATAAAGCTCGATCCGCCGGATCAGCTCTGCGGGGCCGATCAAGTCCGCCTGATGCATCGGCCCGCCGCGGTGGCGGGGAAAGCCGTAGCCGAAAAGCTCGACCGCATCGATATCCACGGGCCGTAGGGCGATGCCCTCTTCGAGCACACGGACAGCTTCGGCGATCATGGCGGTGAGGCAGCGTGACACGATGTCTTTGGTATCGAACGCGCGATCAGCAAGGTTCAACCTGCGGCGCTCCGCTGCAACGATCTCAGATGCTCCGGGGTTGCCACCCTGCTGCTTTCCGCCCTCGTAAATGTAATAGCCCTGCCCGGTCTTTCGACCAAACCAACCCTGATCGCAAATCAGGTCGGCCACGCGGGAATAACGCTCCTCCGCTGACCGCGTGGCAGCCTTTCGGTCTCGGGTCGCCTTGGCGATGTCGAGCCCGGCAAGGTCGGACACCGCAAAGGGCCCCATGGCAAAGCCGAAATCCTCCAACGCGCTGTCGATCTCTGTGAAACTTGCGCCGTCGAGCAGCAGGTAATCGGCCGCTCGGCGGTATTGGGTCAGAATGCGATTGCCGATGAAGCCGTCGCAGACTTCTGCGCGCACCGGCACCTTGCCGAGTTTGCGGGCCAAGGCGAAAGCCGAGGCGACACAAGCGGGGGCGGTCTCCTTCGCGACCACCACTTCGATCAGCCGCATGATATGGGCGGGCGAAAAGAAATGCAGACCGATCACATCTTGGGGCCGCTTGGTCGCGGCGGCGATTTCATTCACATCGAGATAGGAGGTATTGGTGGCAAGGATCGCGCCGGGTTTGCAGATCGCATCCAGCTTGGTGAAAAGTGCCGTCTTGGCTGTCATATCCTCAAAGATCGCTTCGATCACCAGATCGGCTTTGCTTGCGGCATCCAGACTGTCGGTGCAGTCCAGCGCAGCGAGAGCGGTATCATGCGCCTGTTCGCTCAGCTTGCCGCGTTTCAACGCGCCAGCGAGATTGCCCTCAACCCCGGCACGCGCCTGCGCGACTCGTTCGCTTTGCGCTTCAATAAGGTCAACATGGTAGCCTCCGATAAGCAGGGACGTGGCAATGCCAACCCCCATCGTCCCGCCGCCGATCACGGCGATGTAGTCTATTTGCCGGGGCTGCGCGGTCTTCTCAGGGATATCGACGGTGGCGCGCTCGGCAAAGAACGCATGCACCAGCCCGGCACGTTCCTCCCCCGCCATCAATTCCATAAACAGCACCCGTTCTTTGGCGAGCCCTTCGTCAATCGGCAGGGTGGCGGCGCAGACCGCCTCCAGTGCTGTGAGCGGTGCTTGCAAGGCAGGACGCTTAGCCTTTAAGCGCGCTTTAGCGTCTTCCACTGCAGCAAGGTCTTCGGCCACATCGCGCGTATCTGTTCGGCGGGCGGCGAGCTTTCCGGCCAGCACGTCGCGCGCTGCGGCAATGCCCGCCTCGCGTGGCGCGCCTTCGGCCAGTCGATCCAGAATGCCAAGGTCCAGCGCCTCACGCGCAGACACGTCGCGCCCGGAACAGATGATATCAATCGCGCCCGCCAGCCCGGTGAGCCTCGGCAGCCGCTGCGCGCCCCCGGCGCCGGGCAGCAGCCCCAGCTTCACTTCCGGTAGGCCGATGCGCAAATCCCTGGCGCCGACGCGCAGGTGGGTGGCCAGCGCCACCTCCAGCGCACCGCCAAATGCCACACCGTGCAGCGCAGCGATCACTGGCTTTTCGCTGTCATTCAACGCCTTGAGGATATGCGGCAGGGTCGGCGCGACATCTGCCTTGCCAAAATCCCTGATGTCAGCGCCTGCGGAGAAAAACCGCCCCTCGCCATAGAGCACGATGGCACGCACGGCAGAATCGCGCTGGAGGGTCTGGAACCCCTCGTAGATCGCCGTGCGCAGCGCCAGCCCGATGGCATTGACGGGCGGCTTGGCAAGCCGGATCAACCCGATCTCCCCTTCCGTCTCAATAACCACCAATTTGTAGACGTTGTCTTTCATGGCCTGCGCCCCTTCCCCGTTCATTTCAATCGTTCGATGATCACGGCGATGCCCTGACCAAAGCCGATGCACATCGACAGACAGCCATAGCGCCCGCCGCTGGCCTCAAGCTGCCGAAGCCCGGTGAGCATGAGACGCGCGCCCGAGGCGCCGAGCGGATGGCCCACGGCAATGGCGCCGCCGTTTGGATTGAGCCGGCTGTCGTCTGGCGAGAGGTCGAGCGCCTTGCAGCAGGCGAGCACCTGCGACGCGAAAGCCTCGTTGATCTCGATCACATCCATTTGCTCGAGGGATAGCCCCGCTCGGCTCAGCGCCTTTGGAATGGCCAGCGCGGGGCCGATGCCCATCACCCGGGGGGCCACACCCGATACGGCCCCGGCGAGGATGCGCCCGCGTGGCGCGGGGCCAAGGCCGTTCCGGCCAATCAGCAGAGCCGCAGCGCCATCATTGATGCCCGAGGCATTGGCGGCGGTCACAACGCCTGCAGGGTCCAGCGGGCGCAGGCTGGCCATTTTTTCAACTGTGGTGTCTGGGCGCGGATGTTCGTCCTCGGCCACCGTGGTGACGGCGCCTTTGCGGCCTGAAATCTCAATCGGGATTACCTCGCCGTCGAAGAACCCACCTTTGCGAGCGGTTTCAAAACGCCGCTGGCTGCTGGCGGCAAAAGCGTCGCAGGCTGCGCGGGTCAGCCCGTAATCGGCGGCGAGGTTATCGGCCGTTTGCGGCATGCTGTCGCTGCCAAAGGCCGCTTGGAAGCGTGGGTTGGGAAAGGGTTTGCCCGCAGTCGCGTCGTGGATCTCGCCCTGACGCGACCACGCGGTTGCAGATTTTGCCATGACAAAGGGCGCGCGGGTCATGCTTTCCACACCGCCTGCGACAAACAGATCGCCCTCGCCCACGGTCACCGCCCGCGCCACGTCCAGTGCGGCAGACAGGCTCGATCCACAGAGCCGATTGACCGTCTGCGCGCCGACCGTGTCCGGCAGACCGGCGAGCAGGGCTGAAAAACGCGCAAGGTTGCGGCTGTCTTCGCCGGATTGGCAGACGTTGCCGAGCGCCACATCCTCGACCATGTCGGCCTGTAGGGTGCTGCGCGACATCAGTGCCGTGATGACCTGCGCCATCAGGTCATCTGGCCTGATCGCCGCAAGCGCCCCGCCGTGCCGTCCGAAGGGGCTGCGGAGTCCGTCGTAGATATAGGCGTCCAGCATTGTCTGCTCCTTGGGTTCGCTTAGGCCAGCGTGAAACGGCCTGCTTCGGCCATTGCGTCGATCGAAGGCATCACTTTGACTTCTAGGTATTCTTCCAGCCCAAAGGCCCCGCCTTCGCGTCCGTTTCCGGAAAGTTTGAAGCCCCCGAAAGGCGAGCCATAGGCCGCGCCCTGTCCGTTGATCGCCACGACCCCCGCGCGCAACTGGTTGGCCACGCGCTGCGCCCGTGTGGCGCTGCCGGTTTGGACATAGGCTGCAAGGCCGTAGTCGCTGTCATTGGCGATGCGGATGGCGTCTTCTTCGGTTTCAAAGGGGATGATCGAAAGCACGGGGCCAAAAATCTCCTCACGGGCGATGCGCATGTCGTTGTTCACATCGGCAAAAATGGTCGGCCTGGCGAACCAGCCTTTGGCCAGCCCTTCGGGCCGCCCCAAACCACCAGCCAAAAGCCGTGCGCCTTCGTCGATGCCAAGCTGGATCATCGTCTGCACCCGATTGAACTGCATCTCATCAAAGAGCGGGCCGATATGGCTGCCTTCCTTGGCCGGATCATCCACCACCTGCGCCTCGGCGGTCTGGCGCGCTAGATCGACGACCTTGTCATAGCAACTGCGTTCCACCAACATGCGCGTCGGCGCGTTGCAGCCCTGACCTGTGTTGAGAAAGCAGCGCGTGACCGACGCCGGAACAACCGTGTCCAAATCGGCATCGGCAAAGATCAGATTGGCGGATTTGCCCCCCAATTCCAGTGCCACGCGTTTCACGCTGTCGGAACTGTCGCGCGAGACCATGGCTCCGGCGCGGGTCGAGCCGGTAAATGACATCATCGCCACATTCGGGTGGCGCGACATCGCGCTGCCCACATCGGCGCCGTCCCCGAAAACGAGGTTGAACACCCCGGCAGGATAGCCCGCTTCATGCACACATTCGGCAAAGATTGCGGCCGACAGCGGCGTATGTTCGGACGGTTTGAGTACGCAGGTCGCCCCGACGGCAAGCGCGGGCATGACCTTTTGTGCGATCTGGTTGATCGGCCAGTTCCATGGCGTAATCAGACCGCAGACACCGATCGGTTCTTTGCGGATGATATCGCCATTTGGCAGCGTGTATTCTTCCTCATGCGCCTCAAGCGCTGCGATATAGGCGGCGGCGTGACGCGGTCCGCATCCGGCCTGTGCGTTGCGCGCCAGTGTGATGGGTGCGCCCATCTCCTGACTGATCGCCCGGCCCATATCGTCTGTACGGTCCTCCAGCGCTTTTTGCAGCGCGCGCAGATATCCCAGACGTTCGGCCTTGGAGCTCAGCGAAAAGCTGGCAAAGGCGCGTTTGGCGGCGGCGACGGCAAGGTCAACATCTGCGGCACTGCCCAGAGTGACGGTGCCGATCTGCGCCTCCGTCGCGGGGTTCATGATTGGGAAGGGCTTGCCGCCCTGCCCTGCGACCCATGCGCCGTCGATGTAATGTTTGTCGGCTGTGATCATGCCGTCCTGATCTCCGTTCACTTGGCTGCAACCTCCAGAAGACCGCGTTCTTCCAGTACCTTGCGGGCATGGCGGAAACATTCCAGCGACTGGGGCACGCCGCAGTAGATGCCGATGATGTGGAGGATCGAACGGATCTCTTCTTTGGTGACGCCGTTGTTGATCGCGCCGTTACAATGGATCTCCCATTCATGCATCTTGCCCAAAGCGGCCAGCATGACGAGGTTGAGCATCGAGCGGGTTTTGAGGTCGATCGTGTCATCGCCCCAACCAAAGCCCCAGCACCAGGCGGTCATCGCTTCCTGAAACGGCAGCGAAAAGTCATCGGCTGCCGCGAGGTTCTTCTCGACGTATTCTGCGCCGACGACCTTCTTGCGTTGCTGAAGGCCCAGTTCGAAAAGTTTCTCGTCCATCTGTCTCTTCCTTTTGCTTTACGCCTGCGGGGGATCAGGCGACCACGCCATCGGCGTAGAGGGTGTCAATCTGGTCGTTGCCGTAGCCCAGCTCCGTAAGGATCTGGCGCGTGTGCTGGCCGACGGTGGGGGATTGGGCGCGTTCATCGCCCGGAACGAAGGCCGGCAGGCCGGGGATATTCGGCACCGGCCAAGGATCATTGGCACCGGCTTGCTGCAGCCATGAGAAAACGCCAACAGCCTCGGCCTGCGGATGGTGTACAAGCTCGCGGTAGGTCTGCACGACCTCGTTTTGCAATCCTGCCTTGCTTAGCAGGTCCGACAGTTCCGCCGTTTTCCAGCTTGCGGTGAAGCGGCGCACATAGTCGTAGAGGAAATCGATATCCTCCAAGCGTCCGGCGATGGTGTGATACTTCTCGTTGGCCCAAAGATCGTCGAGCTTCAGCAGGTCGCAGAACACCTTGAACTCGCGATCGCGCACGATGTTGATCTGGATATGCCCATCGCTGGTCTGAAAGGTCCCCGAGGGCGCGGTGGAGGCGCGGCGCGGCCCGGTGCGATAGCCGCTCAGCAGACGCACGGCCTGAATGCTGGCGGCCGCTTCGAGCAGGCTCACTTCGATCTTGCGGCCCTCTGCCCCATCGCGTCGAGCATAAAGTGCCGCCGCCAGTGCCTGTTGCGCATAAAGCCCGGTGGACATGTCGAAATAGCTGACTGGTGTGTGGTGAGGCGTGCCGTCGGTGCCTGTGTTTTCAGCAACAAAACCGCTGAACGCCTGCAACATCGGGTCCATCGCGGGGCGGTCGCGCATGGGGCCACATTGGCCAAAGCCGGAAACGGAGACGTAGATCAGCCCTGGATTGAGCGCGCGCAGCCGTTCGTAGCCATAGCCCAGCCGTTCGGCAACGCCCGGACGGTAGCCTTCGATAAAGACATCCGCCTGCGCAATCAGCTTGTCGACGATCTCGCCGCTGGGTTCGCTCTTGAGGTTCATCGCCAGGGCCCGCTTGCCGGTGTTGGCAACGATGGAATAGGCCGTGTGATCGCCAAAAACGCCCCCGATCAGGCGGGCCCAATCGCCCCCCTGCGGTTCGATCTTGATCACGTCGGCACCCTGTTGGGCCATCAGCATGCCGCAATAGGGCCCTGCCAGTCCTTGGGAGAGGTCAACGACCTTCAGCCCTTCATATGGTCGCTCAAAGCTCATGACCGGTTCCTCTTTTCCAAAACCTCAAACACGCGGGTGAAGTCCGATTGCGGCGGCAGGCTGTCTTCGACAAGGTTCCAGACCTCGGCCACGCGTTCGCCCATCAGGTTGGAGGTGCCCGCCTCTTTCACAAACTCGTTGTAGAGGCGCACATCTTTGTTCAGCAGTTCCGCAAAGAAGCCTGCGTCATAGGTGCCGGGCAGGACGCGATTGGGGAACTTGTCCTCAATGGCCGTATTATTACCGGTCGAGACCTTCACCACGTCGAGGATGGTTTTCATCTCGACCCCATGCGCCAAGCCAAACAATACCGCCTCGGAGGAGGCCGCCATGGCCGTGGCCGACAGGAAGTTGTTCAAAAGCTTCACCGCCTGCCCCTGTCCGGGCGTTTCACCGACATGGAACGTATTCTTGCTGAATAGATCGAGGATCGCCTGATGCCGCTCCATTTCGGTCTTAGGACCGGACCAGATGATGGTAATCGCAGCCTTGAGCGCGCCTTGCCGCCCGCCGCTGACCGGCGCATCGACATAAGTCATGCCCGCGCCTTCGATGGTGGCGGCGGCCTGTTTTGCGGCGGCGGGGCCGATGGTGGACATGTCGATGATGACCTTGCCCGCGACATTCGGCAGGGCAGCGATATCGTCGACGACAGCGTTCACGATCTTGCCGTCGGGCAATGACAGGAAGACCGTGTCGGCACCCGCAACCACTTCGGCAAGGCCGTTTGTGGCGGTACCGCCCTCGGGGGTGCGGTCCGGCACCCGGTCATAGCACAATACGGGGGTGTCGCCCTTGCAGATGAAGGCGCACATGGGTTCGCCCATTTGGCCCAACCCGATGAAACCGATGGTTTTAGGAGCGCTCATTTCAAACCCTTTCATTGGTGTAAGGCTTCAGTTCCAACCGGGCGATCTGGTTCTGGTGAACCTCATCCGGCCCGTCCGCCAAGCGGATCGCGCGGGCCCGTGCATAGGCGTAGGAGAGACCAAAATCGCTGGAGATACCGGCGGCACCGTGGACTTGGATGGCCCAGTCGATGACCTGTGCGGCCATGCGCGGGGCGACCACTTTGATCATACCGATGTCCTTGCGGGCCTCTTTGTTACCGACCTTGTCCATCCGGTCCGCGGCCTTGAGCGTCAGCAAACGCGCCTGATCGATCATAATGCGGGATTCCGCGATCCGCTCGCGCGTGACGCCTTGATCCGACAAAAGCTTGCCGAAGGGCCGCCGCTCAAGCGCACGTTTGCACATCTTCTCAAGGGCCACTTCGGCCTGCCCGATCATGCGCATGCAGTGATGGATGCGTCCGGGTCCAAGCCGCCCTTGAGCGATCTCAAAGCCGCGCCCTTCGCCCAGCAGGATGTTTTCCGCAGGCACGCGAACATTGTCGTAAATGATCTCACCATGCCCATGCGGCGCGTCAGAAAAGCCAAAGACTGGGATCATCCGCTTGATCGTCAGGCCCGGTGTGTCACGCGGCACGAGGATCATGCTCTGTTGGCGATAAGGTTCGGCCTCTGGGTCAGTTTTACCCATCACGATGAACAGTTTGCAGCGCGAGTCGCCCGAACCTGAGGTCCACCATTTGCGCCCGTTGATGACGTATTCATCGCCATCGCGGGTGATGGTCAGGCTGATGTTACGCGCATCCGAGGACGCGACATCGGGTTCTGTCATGGAAAAGCAGGAGCGGATTTCGCCCGCCAAAAGCGGCTCCATCCACTCTTTCTTCTGCGCCTCGGTGCCAAAACGTTCCAGCGTTTCCATATTCCCGGTATCGGGTGCGGAACAGTTGAACACTTCCGCCGACCAAGGTGCGCGCCCCATGATCTCGCAAAGCGGTGCATATTCGAGGTTGGTCAGTCCGCCACCCCGTCGGCTCTCGGGCAGAAAGAGGTTCCACAACCCGGCCTCGCGGGCCTTGGGTTTGAGCTCTTCGATGATCGGTACGCCGCCCCAGTTTTCCCAGTGCTCGATGCCGTGGCCCATTTCCTGGAGCTGCTGATTGTGAAGCTCCTGATTGGGGTAGATGTGCTCTTCCATGAAGGCGTTGAGCCTGTCGCAGAGGTCTTTCACCTTGGGGCTATGATCGAAATCCATTGATATTACTCCTTTATTTTCCGGCCCGCGGCCGTTTTCAAGGTGCAAGAGGCCGCGGCCTAAAGTCGGCCGTTGCGCTACCTCCTGCAGCTTGGGTTCAGTTTTTGCTCAGAAACGCGGCCTTATGGCCCGACGATGGTTGTCCCCCCGTCCACGACGATGACCTCGCCGGTGATGAAGCGGGCCGATGGTCCGGCCAAGAAAGTCGCCACCCCGCCGATATCTTCCGGCGCGCCAAGCCGCCGGACCGGGGTCCGCGCAATACGGTCGTCGCGCAGACTGTCGTTCTCCCAAAGGGCGCGGGCGAAATCGGTCTTGATGAGCCCCGGCATGATGCAGTTGACGGTGATATTCTTCGGCCCCCATTCCACCGCGAGGGATCGCGTGACACCGACATCCGCCGTTTTCGAAATGCCGTAAGCCCCCAGGGTGGCCGAGCCACGCAGCCCGCCGATGGAGGAAACGATGATGAACGCCCCGCCACCCGCTTCGGCCATATGCGGCATGGCGGCGTTGGCGAACCAGATCGCACTGTGGACGTTGGAGGTCATTACTTTGTTGAACGCCTCGTCGGTCAGATCGGCGAGCGGTCCGTAGACCGGGTTGACCGCCGCGTTGGCGACGAAAATGTCCAGACGGCCCCAAGCTTCATGGGTCTTGGCCACCAAGGCTTCACATTCGTCGCGCCGCGAGATGTTGCAGGCCACGGCCATGGCCTCCCCCCCGGCATCGCGGATTTCCTGTGCCGCGGCTTCGCAGGCCTCGATCTTGCGGCTGGCGATGGCGACTTTGGCGCCCATCGCAGCGAGGTGGTGCGCGATGGACAGGCCAATCCCTTTGCTGCCGCCGGTCACGATGGCGACTTTGCCTTCAAGCGAGAATGGGTTCTTCATAGGGTTGTCTCCAGTCGGTTGGGTCATGCTGGCGTGTCCTTCATCCGCAGTTGCAGACGTTCGCCGGTGTAGGGGTTGGCTTCGGCCACGGCCTCATCGAGTTCGACACCCAATCCCGGCGCGGTCGGTGGGATGACATAACCGTCTTCCCAGCGGATCGGGGTCTTTAGGATCTCGGCCTGAAATCCGCCCCATTGCTCGATCCCCTCCATGATGAGAAAGTTCGGACTACAGGCAGAAACCTGAATATTCGCCGCACCGACCAGCGGGCCGCAGAACAGATGCGGGGCGATCTGGGCGTGAAAGGCCTCGCCCATTGAAGCGATCTTCTTGGCCTCCAGAATGCCCCCGACCCGGCCGAGGTTCATCTGCAAGATCGAGGCAGCATTCTGGCGCAGCAGATCGGCGAATTCGTATTTGGTGGTCAACCGCTCGCCTGTTGCCACGGGGATGCGGGTCCCGGCGGCGACAAGGGCCATGCCAGAGATATTGTCAGGCGGTGTGGGCTCCTCGAACCAGAGGGGATCATGCGGCTCCAGCTTACGCGCCAGCCGTAGCGCGCCCGATGGGGACATCTCCCCATGTGTGCCAATCAGGATATCGCAGCTTGCGCCCACCGCCTCACGGACACGGGCAGTGTAGCGGTCGGCAAAATCGAGTGTCTCCATCGAAAGTTGGCGGGGATCAAAGGCGGTATATGGCCGCGCCGGATCGAATTTCAGTGCCGTGAATCCTTGGGCGACATATTCCAGTGCCCGCTCTGCCGCAGCGTCCGGATCGTCATAGACCTTCTGGTTCGACGCGGCATCGGGGGCGGCATTAAGATAGGTGTAGCTGCGCAGGCGTTCATGCACTTGCCCGCCGAGCAATTCATAGATCGGCTTGTCGAGCGCCTTGCCGATGATGTCCCACAGGGCCATCTCGATGCCGCTGAAGATGCCCATGACCGTCGGATCAGGACGCTGGGAAAAGCCGGCCGAATAGACCAGTCGGAAGTGCCGTTCGATCTTGAAAGGGTCCGTGCCCGCGAAATGGCGCTCGAACATGTCGTCGATCATCGCGGTCAGCGCCTTGGGGTGGAACGCCACGCCGTAGATTTCCCCGTAGCCCACTGTGCCGCAATCCGTGGTGACCTTAACGAAAACCCAATACGGACCGCCCCGGTGAATGGATTTATTGCCGACCACGAAGGTCTTGATATCCTTGATCTTCATCTTCTTGCTCGCTTCTTGGGTTCGATGTGGGTCATGTCAGGCGATGTCCTCGAGGATCATGTCCGCGGCTTTTTCGCCAATCATGATGCAGGCAGCATTGGTGTTGGCCGAAACCAGTGTCGGCATGATTGAGGCGTCCGCCACCCGCAGGCCGGTCAGCCCATGTACCCGAAGCCGCGGATCGACCACGGCGCCCGCGTCCACCCCCATGCGGCAGGTGGAACTGGGGTGAAAGATCGACGAGCCATTGGCGCGAACGTAGTCCAGCAGGGCGTCATCGCTGGTCACATCACGACCGGGCAACATTTCCTCGCTGATGTAATCGGCCAGCGCCGGTTGCGCCGCGACTTTGCGGACCAGTTTCATGCCGGCGACCATGGTGTCGCGGTCCGTGGTTGTATCGAGGTAATTCGGCTGGATCGTTGGTTTCGCCCGGTGATCCGGGCTTGTGATCCGCACATGACCACGGCTTTCCGGGCGCAGCTGGCACATGGTCACGGTGAAGCCTGAAAACGGGTCCAGTGTGCGGCCGCGTTTCTGCGCAGTGTAGCGCAGGAAGTGGAACTGCACATCCGGGGTGGCGCATTCCGGGCGGGTCTTGGCAAAGACGCCGACCTGCCCTGCGCTGAGCGACATCGGGCCGCTGCGGTCCTTTAGCCATTGGAGGGCCACCCCAACCTTGCGCGGCCAGCTGCGGACCTCGTCATTGACTGTGACAGGCTGCGCGCAGCGGTAGGTGCTGCGGCAGGTGTAGTGGTCTTGAAGGTTCTCACCGACCTCTGGCAGATCATGCACAATATCTACGCCAGCACTGCGCAGCATCTCGGCGTCACCGATGCCCGAAACCTGCAGGATCTGCGGCGAGTTGATCGCCCCCGCCGCCAGCAGCACTTCGCGCCCGGCGCGCAGGGTTTCGACCTTGCCGCCTTGTTCGACCTCGACCCCGACCACGCGGGTGCCTTCGAGGATCAGACGGCGCACAAGGGTGTCGGTCTGCACATGCAGATTGGGCCGCTTGCGTGCGGGTTTCAGATAGGCCGTCGCCGCACTGCTGCGCCAGCCGTTGCGGGTGGTGACCTGAAAGTACCCGGCACCTTCCTGCTCACGACCATTGTAATCGGGGTTTGGTGGAATGCCCGCCTCATCCGCCGCGGCAATATAGGCGTCGCACAGCGGGTTCGCACTTGCCCGGCTGACACCAAGCGGCCCGTCGCGACCATGGAATTCCTCGTCGATGTCATTGATCGACGCACCCTCGGCCCGGCGGAAGTAGGGCAACACATCCGCGTAGCTCCAACCGGGATTGCCAAGCTGCCGCCAATGATCAAAATCCGCCGCCTGCCCCCGGGCATAGACCAGCCCGTTGATCGAACTGCAGCCGCCCAGCACCTTGCCGCGCGGCCAGTCAAAGCGCCGACCGGCAGATTGCGGCACATCTTCGGTCTGGTACTGCCAGTTGATGCGCGTGTCATCCATCGTGCGGTAGTAGCCAATCGGAATGTGAATCCAGGGGTTCAAATCGCGCGGTCCGGCCTCAAGCAACAGCACGCGCAAGCCTGGCTTGGCCGACAAGCGATTGGCCAGCACGCAGCCGGTCGAGCCCGCACCGACGATGATGAAGTCATAGGCCGCGTCGCTCATATCTCGGCCACCTTATGTCCACCCGACAGGGTCTGTGGTGCGAATTCGGCCATGTCCGGGATCTCCCAGCCCTGCCCCGGTTGTGCAGAGATCAATGCCTTGGTGTATTCATGCTGCGGGTTGGTGAAGATGCGGCCAACGCCGCCCCGTTCCACCACTTCGCCATGCTTCATCACCAGCACTTCGTTGCAGATCTGCGCCGCGACCCGCAGATCATGGGTGATGAAGATGACGGTAAGGCCAAGCCGGTCGCGGATATCGTTGATCAGCTTGAGCACCTCGCGCTGGATCGACACATCCAGCGCCGACACCGCTTCATCCGCAATCAGCACCTTTGGATTAACCACAAGTGCGCGTGCGATGCACAGGCGCTGGCGCTGGCCGCCTGAGAACTGACTGGGATAGCGGTGAACGGAATATTTTGGCATCTGCACGATTTCGAGCAGTTCATAGACCCGCTTCCACGCTTCTTCGCGCGGCATTCCGAAATTGATCGCGCCTTGGATCAACTGGCTGCCGATGGTGCGGCGCGGATTAAGCGAGCCGTAGGGGTCCTGAAAGACGATTTGAATGTCCTTGCGGTGGCGGCGCAGCTCGGCAGCGGTCTTGCTGGCAAAGTCCACACCCGAGATGTTGATTGCCCCGCTGTCGGGGTCAATGAGACGCATCAGACAGCGCACCAGCGTGGTCTTGCCCGAACCGGATTCGCCCACAATGCCCAGTGTCTCGCCCCGGCGCACCTGAAAGGAAATATCGTTCACCGCGGCGACGGTCCGGCTTTTCTTGAACATGCCGCCTGAGGTGTGAAAGGTCTTCATCAGCCCCTGCACGTCAACAACAACCGGGTTTTCCGAGATTGTCATCTCGCGGTCTTCGGCACGGCGCGGCACCGCGTCGATCAGCGCACGAGTGTAGGGATGCTGCGGATTGTTGAGCACCTCGTCGGCGGTGCCCTGCTCTACGATCTGGCCGTGGCGCATGACAACCACACGGTCGGCGATCTCGGCCACCACACCAAAGTCATGGGTGATGAACATGATGCCGGCGTCGTGTTTGGCGTTGAGCTGTTTCAGCAGATGCAAGATTTGCTTTTGGGTCGTGACATCCAGCGCGGTGGTCGGCTCGTCCGCGATCAGAAGTTTGGGGTCCAGCGCCAGCGCCATGGCGATCATGATCCGCTGCCGCTGACCGCCTGAGAGTTGATGCGGGTACGAGTTGAACAGCCGCTCGGGATCCGGAAGCCGCACCTCATCAAGCAGCTTTAATGTACGCTCACGCCGCTCTGCCGCATCAAAGGACCGGTGGACGCGCAAGACCTCTTCGATCTGGTTGCCGACGGTATAGGCCGGGTTGAGGGCAGTCATCGGCTCCTGAAAAATCATCGCCATACGGTCACCGCGAAGCTTGTTATGCTCGCTTTCGCTGAGTTTCAGGACATCGCGCCCGTCAAAGTCGATCTCACCCCCGGTCACCTTCAGGCTGGAAGCCAAGAGCCCCATCGTCGCCAGCGACGTGATCGACTTGCCGGAGCCGGATTCGCCCACGACGCAGAGGATTTCCTTGGGCCGGACGTCAAAGGTCAGGTTGTCGACCGCGTTGGTGCGTTCCAATTGAACCGGCAAGGCCACCGTGAGGTTGCGGATCGAAAGAATTGGCTTGGTCGAATTGGTCATTTGCTCACCGATCTTGCCAGAGTGTTTCATCAGATTGCCCATCAGCTGCGGTCCTCCGGGGCAGTCACGTCGCGCAGCCCGTCGCCGAGCAGATTGATGGCCAGCACCAACATAAACAGCGCGGTCCCCGGCACGGCGATCAGCCAACCGTCAAAGAACATCAGCCCCTTGGCGTCCGAGATCATCAGCCCCCAACTTGGTGTGGGCGGCTGCACCCCCAACCCGAGGAAGGACAGCGCCGCTTCGAGCAGGATGGCGTGGGCCATCTCAAGGGTGGCGATCACGATGATATGGTTCGAAATATTGGGCAGGACATCACTGAAAAGGATACGTGGTGTGGAACTTCCCAAAGCCTGCGCCGAGGCCACAAAATCCAGCCCCCGCACCTGCTGGGTCGCACTGCGCACCACCACCGCGAAACGGTCCCAGATCAGAAGGCCGATCACCCAGATCACCACCGTCAGCGAAGACCCGACAATGCTGATGACAGCCAGCGCCACCAGCACCACTGGCATCGAGAGGCGCGTGGTGATGATAAAGTTGATCACCATATCCACCCGGCCGCCGAAATAACCGGCACAGACGCCCAGGATGGTGCCGATCACACCCGAAATCAGCATGGCGGAGAAACCGATCATCAGCGAGATCCGCGCGCCGTACATCAGGCGGGAAAGGTAGTCGCGGCCCAGATGGTCAGTGCCAAGGATATGGTCCCAAGTTGTTTTCGGGCTGTCAAACCAGACCGGCGGGATCAGCTTGCGCGACAGCATCTGCGCATAGGGATCATGCGGTGCGATCAGCGGCGCCAGAAGGGCCACCAGAACGATCACAGCGATGACAAAGCCGCCGAGCATCAATCCGCGATGGGTCTTGGCGTGTTGGAACATCATCTGCCGGGGGGAGCGAACGAGCGCCTCGCTGGGCATCGTGGGGGCGTTGTTTTGCAGCGTGCTCATATCATCCGATCCTAATCCGCGGGTCCAGCCAAGCGTTCAGAACGTCGGCGAGGAAGGTGAGTGCGATGTAAAAAAAGCTGAGAACCAGCACGATGGCCTGCATCATCGGCAGGTCCGCCCGCTGGATCGATTCCCAAGCCAGGAAGCCAAGGCCGTTGATCGCAAAGATCGTCTCGATCACGATGGACCCGCCCAGCATGAAGCCGAACTGCACGGCCGCCAGTGATACCACCGGAATGATCGCGTTGCGCAGCGCATGTTTGAACATTAGCGAGAAGCGACTGACCCCCTTGGCGCGGGCCGTGCGAATATAGTCTGAGCGCAGCACCTCCAGCATCCCGGCGCGGGTCAGGCGCATGACGCCCGGTGTGATGTAATAGCCAAGGGCAATGGAGGGCATGACGAAATGCAGCCAGGTATCGCTGCCAGAAACCGGCAGGATGCGCCAGTTGATGGCGAACCACAGCATCATCGTCAGCGCAAACCAGAAGCTGGGCATCGCCTGTCCCACCACGGCCACGGTCAGCGCAAAACGGTCTAACAAGCTGTTGGGTCGGATCGCCGCCAACACCCCCAAGGGGATCGAGAGGACCAGCGCAAAGACAAGTGCGCTCAGTCCAAGTGTCATGGTGGTGGGCAGGCGTTGGAAGATCTCATCTGCAACCGGCTGGTTGAGGTAGTGCGACTGGCCCAAGTCCCCCTGCAGCGCCCCGGTCAGCCAGTTGAAGTACTGGACGGGGATGGGTTTGTCGTAGCCATAGGCCTCGCGAATGGTCTGTAGGTCCTCTTGGGTGGCGCTTTCGCCTGCAAGGGCAATGGCCGGATCCCCCGAAAGGAAATTGAGCGAAAAGGTGAGCGACGACACGGTCAAAGCGACGAGTAGAGCCGTCGATATTCGCCTGAGAAGGAATGCAAGCACCGGTCAACCTCGATTGTTAATGGTGTGGATATTGGGTTTGCCCCGTCTGCGGGTACCCAGGTTTTGGGTACCCGCGGGTTTGGGGGTGCCTTAAAGGGTGGAAGCCCATACGGCTCCGCCCTCAAGCGGCGTGTTACTTCCAGCTTGCCTCATAGAGACGGGGGATCTCATCCGCGGTGGGCGTGAAGTCGAGATCATTGGAGAACACGTAGTATTTGGCGTAGGTGAACATCGGCAGCCAATAGACTTCTTCGGCGATGATATTCAGCGCCTCTTGATAGGCCTCTTTGCGCACTTCGGGATCGACCGAGGTATCACCGCGCGCCAGCGCTTCGGCAGTCCGCGGATCCTTGGCCGGATCATCGCTGCTGCCCGAGAAGAAATGGCTGGTGATCGCCGCGACATCAGGGATCGAACTTGAACCCCAGGTCATGTGGTTCACCGGGGTCTCGCCGTTCTGAACTTTTTCAAGCAGCGAGCTGTACTGCAGCCAGTTCAGATTGGCCTGAATGCCAACCGCCGCCAGATCGCCGATCACCGCTTCGGTGAACTCACGCTCTCGATAGCCATAAAGGTCGAACTTGAAACCGTCCGGGTATCCCGCCTCAGCCAACAGCTCTTTGGCCTTTTCCGGGTTATAGTCATAGTGCGGCACATCCTGAGAACAGGCAAACTGCTCAGGGTGGCAGGCGGAATGGATGGCGACAGAGGCCGGGCCGACCAGTTCTTTTGCAATGGCGTCGCGGTTGATGGCATGGGCAAAAGCGGCGCGGACCTTTTGATCTGTAAAGTAATCCTGACCAGAACTGCCATCGACATCAAAGGCCAGATAAGAAATCCGCAGCGTCTTTTCGTTGACCACCTGCACCTGTCCGCTTTCCTCAAGGCGCAGAGCCTGCTCTTTCGGCACGTCCCATGCCCAATCGAGCCCGCCTGTCATCAATTCGGCCAATTGGGTGTTCGACTCGCCAATTGTCCGGAAGTTGATGTTGCCAATTTGAGGAGTGCCTTTCGGCCCGTCGGCAAAATACTGGTCGTTCTTCGCCCAGTTGACGTATTTACCCGTTCTCACATCACTGACCGTGTAGGGGCCCGTCCCGATTGGCGTCACCTTCGACAGGTCCCGAGTGCCATCTGCATTGATTGTTGAATTTTCGTAGTAGCCCTCTGGCATGATCGAGATTTCATTGGCCAGATAGGCGAAGGCGTTCGGGAAAGGCTGAACCAATTCCAGACGAACTTTGTACTGATCGATCTTGGTCGCGCCCTTCATCCAGTTGACAACAGACTGTGCTGGAACGCCATTGGCTTCGTCCGCCAAAAAATTGATCGTATAGACAACGTCATCCGCATCAAAGGTACTGCCATCGTGGAAGACGACGCCCTCACGCAGATCGAACTCGACCTCAGTGTTGCTTTTCCACTCCCACGAGGTGGCCAACAGCGGGTCAAACTCACCGGTTTCATTGTTGAAAAGGACAAGGCCGTCCCACCCCATATGCCCCATGATGACGAGTTCACGGGTCACGCTGAAATAGGGGTCGACAACGGCGACTTCCTTGTCGGTGGCCCAATTCAATGTGTCGTCCGCCTTACCGGCCATCGCCGGCATGGCAGTGCTGGCCAAAAGGCTCGCAGAAAGCGCAAGGTACATCGGTCTCATCAGCGGTCTCCTCCCAGAGATATATTGGCACTCATTCCTACCGAAAGCTGCCTCCCTGCAGCTCCCTATTTGTGCCGGTGCGACCGCCTGACATTTATCTGACTGGTCGATCTTGTAGAAACTTTGCTTAGGGCTAGGCATAAAGCAAATTCTAAATTAGCATCACATCATAACGAAACCTGATGGGGTCGGATTTCATGCTACGTTTCAACATTCGGCAGATCGAAGCGTTTCGCGCAGTAATTGAAACTGGAAATATGACGCAAGCGGGCGAAGTGCTTGGCGTCACCCAGCCCGCCATCAGCCGCCTGATCCGCGACCTTGAAGAAGAGTATGGTCTACAGCTGTTTGCCCGTCATGCCGGCCGCATCGACCCAACCAAGGATGCCATTGCTTTCCATGCAGAAGTCGAACGCTGTTACGGAGAACTGGAACAGATGGTCAAGTTCGCCACTGAACTCGGCGCTCACCGCAAAAAGAGACTGCGCCTGGCCTCTACCGTCGGGCATTCATATTTTTTTCTTCCCGAGGTCATCAAGGCTTTTCACGCGCGTTGGCCGGATGTGGTGATCAGTCTGGTTAGCGGGCCATCGCCTGAGGTCGTCGAACATGTAGAAAAGGGCAGATGCGACATAGGGTTGGCGCTTTTGCCGCTCAATGTCCACGGTGTGGCCATCAAGACGATGCCCGAAACCAACCTTGTCTGCGTGATGCCAAAGGACCACGCCCTGTCCAAATTGAATTCCGTCGCGCCGCAAGACCTGCAAGAGACCCCCCTGCTGCTGATTTCAGAGAGTAGCCTGATGCGAAAGCGGCTGTTGAAAGCGTTCAACGAGGCTAATGTCACGCCAAACGTCATTCTGGACTCCACCTACACAGGCCCAATCTGCAGCTTGGTCGCGAACGGGATGGGCGTGTCGATCATGGATATTCTGACAGCAGACGCCTATTCGAACCTTGAGATCGAAATACGTCCCTTCAGCCCCAGTATACCCTGTGAATTGAAGCTGGTGCTCCCTGAGTCGCAGGTGCTGGCGCCGCCCGCGCAGGCGTTCGTGGAGATACTGATGGAACGTGCCCGCTAAGCGGGCGCGATTACCGCCTTTATAGGTCTAAGCCCGCCTTTCGCGCCACCTCCAGATCCTGCACGCCAGATTACCCGCAATAGGAAATAATCCGCTGCCGCAGCACCGTTAGCGCCTATGGTCCGTTTCCCGGCCCACACCTGCCGTTCGTGACTTGCGCGGCGAATGTCAGCTACCGAGTCCTTTTTTGTCGCACAGCGCAGCCGCAGCACTTGTCAGCGACAATGGGCAGAACAAGCCACCCTAAAAAGACATTTGGCGCTGAGGTGGATAGCTGCAGTCATTTGCAGGGTTATGAACCCGCGTGGCTCCCTCTGGTATCACGCGGCCGAAGATCAGTGCGTTCGATTTATCAGAGCAAAAATCCCGCGACTCAAGCCTCTCGCGCGTCACGCCGGCGCCGCATGGCCTTGGCAATGGGCCAGACGATCACGAGGAGAGTGGTGATGGCGAGCGCCGCAGAGATCGGACGAGTCAGCAGGTCGGTGGCGTCGCCACGGCTGATCAGCAGGGCGCGCCGGACGCTTTGTTCAGCCATCGGGCCCAAGATCATACCAAGGATAATCGGTGCCAGCGGAACGTTCACCTTTTCCAGGAAATACCCCACGAGGCCTGCGGCGAGCATCACCCAGAGGTCGACAGGGCGGCCGTTGATAACATAGACCCCCACGCACATCAGGATGAGGATTGACGGCACCAGAAGCACCCCAGGCAGGCGCTGGAACTGGGCAAAGACGCGAGTGGCGACGGCCCCTCCGAGAGCGAAGATCAAGACCGAAGTTAGGAGCATCTCCATCATGAAACCGCCGACCAGCACCGGGTTCTGATGGAACAGTTGCGGGCCGGGTTGCAGCCCATGGATGGTCAACGCGCTCAGCACCAGCGCCGCGACAACGTTGCCGGGGATGCCGAGCGCCAGCGCCGGGATCATCGACGCGGCGTTGTCGGCGTTGTTACCACATTCCGCCGCGGCTACGCCCTGCGGGTTACCTTTGCCGAAACTCGATGGATCGTCCGAGGCGTTCTTGGCGGCGTTGTAACTGAGAAAGGCCGCGATGTTGCCGCCCGCGCCTGGCAGGATGCCGACACCTATGCCGATGCCCGAGGAGCGCAGCCAAGTCGGGATCAATGCACGGCGTTCGCCGGGTTTGAAAGGCACATCGGTCAGCTTAAGTTGCGCGGCAGATAGCCCCTTGAGGTCGGCCTTTTCAGCCAATTGCAAGACCGGCGGCAGAGCATAAAGCCCCACCAGCACCACGATCAGGTCGAGCCCACCCAAAAGCCAGGTTTGGCCGAAGGTAAACCGAGCTTGGCCTGAAAGGTTATCGATCCCCATCGTGCCGATCAGCAGACCGAGCACGGCAGCCATGATCCCCTTGACCGGGTCTGAACCGACCATGACGCCGACCGATGCCATGCCGAAGATCGCGATCCAGAAATATTCGGCGGGGCCGAAATATAAGGTTACTCTTGCCAACAGTGGTCCGACAGTCATCAAAGCGATTGCGCTGGCGATGCCCCCAACAGCGGAGGACCAACAAGCAATCTTCAGCGCTTTCGCGGCCTCGCCTTTGTCGGCCATCGGGAAGCCGTCAAAGGTGGTGGCGATTGAGGCCGGAGTGCCGGGAATGCGCAGCAGTATCGCCGGGATTGCGCCGCCGTACATCGAGCCGTTGTAGATGCCTGCCACCATGGCCAGTGCCACTAACGGATCCATCGAATAGGTCAGGGGCAACAGGAGCGCGATAGCCATCACCGGGTTAAGCCCCGGCAGAGCGCCGATAAATACGCCCAGCAGCGTGGCACCGATCATTGCTGTCAGCGGCCCGAAGGTCAGAACTTGGGCCAATGCATTGGTGTAAAATTCCATATCAGGCTCCGGGTGCGAAGATGGATAGGAGGGCTTCACGCGGTAGCGGCTTTTCCAACAGCAATGAGAAGACGAGGTAAATCAGGATCATGAACACCAGCGCCACGATCAACGCATAGATACCCTGGCGAAAACCAAGCGCCACCGGCAGAGCCAGCATCAAAAGAAAGGACGCGGTGTAAAAGCCCAATGGCACAACCAGCGCCACGTAGATCGTCGAGAGTACCGCCGCGATGAACATCTGCGTGGGCGCGCTAATCAGCGCCCGCGCCTCGTTACGGCCTGAGCGGATAGCCTTTACCGTCACGGCTCCGCCGAGAAGCGCCAAGATCAGACCGAGTGACATCGGGTAATTCCCGCTGGCCCCGTTGTAATCGGTCGCCTTCCAGGCCGCGGCAATGCCGAAGCCGGCAAAAAGCAGCCCGAGGACGATATCCTGACGCTTCTCCATCGCTCAGAGCCCGAGGTTCTTGGAGACTTCGGCCAGTGCGTCGTATTCTCCTTGCAGCCGTTTGCCCAGATCTTCGCCCTTAACCACATTGGGCACTTCGCCCTTGGTGGCCAGAAACTCGACATAAGTAGGATCATTGACCGCCTCGTCGATCATGTCGGCCAGCTTGTCAACGATGGCCTGATCAAGACCCTTCGGCCCAAGAATGGCACGCCATAGAAGCGTTTCCTTGTCGCCAAGCCCCAATACCTCAAGCCCGGAAGCGCCCGGTAGGGCCGGAACGCCAGAGGCTGAAGTTACCAACGGGCACTTGGCTTCGCCGTTTTCGACGTAAGGCAAAACGGTCGAGATTGAACCGCCGTAGATATCCACGTGACCGCCAAGGAAATTTTGAAGCGTCTCGCCCGCGCCACCGAAGGGAATGGCGATAGCCTCGATCCCCTTGGCCTGGAAGACCCGCTCGGCAGCGAGCTGCATGGTGCCGCCGATGCCGTCATTGCCATAGGTGTACTTGCCCGGGTTGGCTTCCAGTTCGGCCAGGAACTCTTCGCCCGTGGTGGCCGGGAAATCTGACTTCACGCAAAGCGTATAGGCGGTTTGCGAGGTCGAGGCGATGGGGGTGAAGCTGTCGAGCGAATAGGCCACGTTCTGCACCTGCGGCACGGTGGTCAGGGGGCTGTTCCATGTGGCGAACAGTGAATAGCCGTCCGCGTTGGCCTGCATAAATTGCGAAGCCCCGACAGAGCCGCCGCCGCCACCCACATTCAGGATCGCAATGGAGGTACCGAGCTTTTCTTCCAAAAGGATCGCCAATTTACGGGCGCTGGTGTCGGTTCCTCCGCCGGCGCCGGCTGGTATGGTCAGTTCAATGGTACGTTCTGGGTATTCTGCCAGTGCCGGGGCGGCCAGCGCCGCGGCGGCGGACAGTCCGAGCAAAGTTGTCTTAATCATCATGGTCTCTCTCCCTTTGAAATTGAAGTCGTCAATTGATTTCGCTGCGATAGCGGAAGCCCTCGGCATTTCCGCTGGCGATGCGCCATTCGACGGGCTTGCCCTCGATGTCGAAGGCTGTGCGACAGATTACCGCCAGAGGATCATTCGTACGGATGCGCAGTTGTTGCGCCACTGCGTCCGAGGCACGCCCGAACGACACTTCGTCTGTCGCGCGTTTCACCAGCACGCCGAAATGCTCGAAATAGGTAGGATAAAGCAGCGGTCCGAAAGCGGCGTCCGGTAGGGCTTCGAAGCCAGAAAACCGCGCTTTGGGAATGTAGATCTCTTCGAACAGTACCGGTTGATCGGCCAAGCTGCGCAGACGCTCAATCTTTATCACATCCTTTGTGCCAAGCGCCCCGGCAGCCTCTGCGGACGCTTTTGCCAAGCTGCGCTTGATCATTTTGCTCTGCGGGATCGTCATCGGCTCACCGTTGCCCTCACGCATTGGGAAGAAGCGGAACAGGGTGGCGTTAAAGGACGGCGCACGCATGTAGGTACCCGACCCTTGGCGCCGTTCCAAAAGGCCCTCGCCCACCAGTCCGTCTACCGCTTTGCGCACCGTGCCTACAGAGACGTCGAATTCTCGCGCCAGACGCGCCTCCGAAGGGATCGGCTGGTCGGGCGTCCAGTCGCCCGCAGCGATGCGCGCTGTTAAGGTGTCGCGCAACCGCGCATAAGCCGGCAACCGTGCATCTGTCATAGCGAATCTGGTGCTCATTGTCGTCCTCCCCAGAATGGCTTAACGAATATTGACCCATTCGGTCAACTGGTCATATATATGAATTGGCTAAGGAGCACATTATGATCCAGTTCGACTGCCATGCGCATGTGTATGAAACGACCACTGCCGTCGACGGGGCGCGGTACGTCCCTGCCCGACCGGCGCCATTGGCGGAGTGGCTGGGCCATCAGGAAACACATAAGCTACGAGGCGGCGTCATCGTGCAGGTCAGCTTCCTTGGCACCGACAATTCGGAGATGTGCGCTGCACTTTCAAAATTGGACCGCTCGCGGTTCGCAGGAGTCGGTGTTGTCCCGTTAGACGTAGCCGACGAGGAACTGGACCGCCTCGCGCACGCTGGAATGCGCGGGGTTCGCTGGAATCTCGTCCGCGGCGCGGCAATCCCCCGCCTGAACGCGACCCCAACACAGCGATTTTTGGCAAAACTGAGAGACCGGAACCTGCACCTTGAGCTTCATCTTGAAGGCCCGCGCCTCGCACCGGTCCTTCCTGCGCTCGCAGACCAGGGGGTGAACCTGGTAATCGACCATTTCGGTCTACCGTCTGAACCGGACCCGCACAACGATCCGATGATCCGAGCGGTTGCCGCGATGTATGACCGAAGCGCGCTGTATTTCAAGTTCGCCGCGCACTACCGCATCCCGTTCGACATCACGTTCCATGCCAGCGAACTACTGGGTGTACTGCCCGACAGTCACGTTGTCTGGGGCAGCGATTGGCCGCACACTCAGCACGAGAACCACACTGGCTATGCTGACGTCTGGTCCCGCAACAAAGAGTGGCGCAACTTATCGAACAGAACCGCAGCGAAAAGGCTGTACGGCATACGCTGAATTCCAAGCGGGATCGGCCCAACCCATCTGCTGCCCCGGAATCTATATGCGCCCAGTTGAAATGCAGCCCGGAGATCACAGCGGCCGGCGTAAGCCATTTTGGGGCACCCCACCGCGATGCATGTATTCGCCATCGTCCCTGACCGGACATTCACGCGACTCGTGGCGAACGGCAGTGAAAAACCCGAACCAACAAGCGCTCCACTATGAATGAAGCTCAGCGAAACGCAAAATGCGGGCATGCCAAACTGCAAAGCTTAGTAAATGTTCTGAGCAAGGGAATGGGAAGTTCAGAAGCACCACCGACCTGCTCTGCGGTTGTCCTTCTCTGAAACTTGATAGAATCGATTATGCCCCACGAACTGCCCCCTGATCTTGGTAATGCCCTACAGTTTTCAACTGAGGATTTAGACGTTGAGTTTAAGCGCTCACTACCCCTGCGCGAGAATATAGGCAAAGCGAAGCTTGCCAAGGAAATCTGCGCTTTGGCCAATCATGGTGGAGAGTGGATCCTATTGGGTCGCGAAGACGATGGATCTTACCCGGATGCAATCCCAACAGAGATTATAACCGTCGATCAAGACCAAGTTAATCAAATCGCGGCTGCTTATTTGCAACCGGCACCGCACTGCACCGTCAGTAAACAGCAACCGGAGGGAGTAGCTTTTGCTGTGCCAGTCATCTGGGTGCCCCCATGTGGCACATCACCAGTTTGCGCAAAAAAGAATGGACCAGACGACGAACGCGGGCGCACGCGAGGCGTTACAAAGGGTATACACTACACCCGCAGGCGGGCCCTGTTTCAGCGCCTATTGAATCTCCAGATGAATGGCAGGACGTGATAAGGCGCTGTGTTCTAAGTGACAAAGCTTCATTGCTTGGCGCTTTGTCAACCATGATCGAACAGCCCCGACCTACGCCTGAGACGGTGGAAGAAAGCGTTTTCGAAGCTGACTTCGAACATACCGTTGGAAAATGGAAGGAGGAGGCTCAGGAACACCCATATGAAGTTGATCTATCGAATTTCTTTGTGGGTTATGGCTTTCACCTGGTTGATGCTGAGCCAGTAACAACCGATCAGATTACTGAGTGTTTGCGCCAACGTCCGCATGATGCACGCGGCGGCCATGTCTTTTTCGAAAGCAACTACAATACCCCCTATCGTCCCTTTGTAATCGAGGTAGCGGGCCATCACGGGCTCGAGGTCCATGTAAATACCACAGACTTCGATCATCGTGCCGTTTGGCGGCTTAGTGAGTGGTTAAGCGGAACGGAGGCTATCTCGTATTGGGAGGACACCGCCCGGATAAAGGATGCCGTTGAGCACAGGTCCTCACTTACCTGGGAACGAGGCCAGCATATATGGATAGCTCAACAGATTTCCTACGCTAATAGTTTCCTCGCAACGGTGAAGCACATTGCTGACTACTTTGATTTCACCGGTGACGTCCGCATCCGTGTTTTGTTTAGTGGATTAAGTGGGCGAAACCTCAGATCCACCAACATTGGGGTCTACTACAGCATGGACTACCGGGCTCGCCAGAACACAAAGCAAATCGACTTTGTCCTAAAAGCTTCAGATTTAGCTGCCGAAACTCGGAGCTCGGCAATCGCTTCGATCATTCAGCCGATGAACAAACTCACTCAAGGACCTGTAGTTAACGCTGAGAGCGTCGTTCGCAGCCTTAGGGCTAATTGAGGATAGAGCTGCCTACAATAGGTCGGGTGCCGGCCCCGCAAAGCTGGCCGGCCGCATAGTGAAGGTCAAAAATTTTTTCGTAGCTGACCCTCATGCCTCACGCAGCGGATGACCTGTGTGGATGGCTCCTGCATAGCAAGACATTTTTGATCTGATTTGGAGAGTGTCCGATCTTTTGTGTAACTGCGAACTGGTCCATGCTTCCTGAGAGGAGCAAGGACGATGACCATATCCAAGGAACTGCTGGACGAACTACTGAAGGGCTGCGAGCGGCCTGAAGACCTGCTTGGCGATGCCGGGCTAATGAAAGAGCTCAAGATCAAGCTGATGGAGCGGATGCTCGGTTCCTTGACGCCTTCGAAATTAGAGTAATTCGTTATTCTGTTCACCCAAATCTGATCCCCACCCGCTGTCTGAGGTTTTTTCCAACACAATCCGCCTTCTCTGTCGGAAACGTAATTCCTCAATTGGAATCTCAAGACACGTTGCGATCCAGTGACGGAGAAGGACGCGGGTTCGCCGGTAGCTTCGATCACTGACGTCGGCACCATCAAATGCTGCGCCAAGACGCGTGCCCAAAAGGTTTTCCCAATGCCAGGTGGCCCTACCAAGAGCAGAGGTTTCAACCGTGGTCCCAGATCACCGTTGCGCACAGAGGCGCGCATGTCCTGCCAGATCCTCGCCGTTGCTTCTGTCATCCAGGGCATCTCGCAATGGATGGCGGAAGCAATCTCATCGGCGCGGTGTTCGGATTCGACAGAAATTAGTTCTGCGCCGTGGCGGAACACCTCCAGCCTCTGGCGGTCTTTGTCCGCAAGATGGCCCATGCCTGATCTACGAGAAACCGCATCCTTGTACGCGGCTATCTTCCGCAGGATATTGCGCCGATCTCGGTCAGAGATTTGACTGTCTGGTTTGCATTTGCTCACGTTCTCTCGGAAATTGATCAGGTGCTGTTTCAACCGATGTTCAATGTCAAAGACCGACGGGGTATTCGGGTCCGGGAATCTCACGTCGGCAAATTTGATGCGTGGCATTTGATGTCCTCTCATGGCCAGCTCACCAGTAACTTGGCGACCAGCATTCGACAGCGAATGGCTGCCTGTAGTTAAACGAGAGGATCCGGAACCTTGATAAAGTTGGTGCCATTCATTGGAAGGATATCAACTGGCGTGTCAAATATGCGCGAAAGCCACCCGGACAGACAACCTTAGCGACACGAGAAACTCAGCCGTAACCACATGAAACAAAATACAAAATACTGCCACGCCTGCGTTCAGAACACCATTATGCGCAAGCTATTGCTTGGTTTTGCGCATACATTCGCTTTCGTTGGCACATCGCGCAAGGCGCATGGCGACCCCGGCAGGAGGCAAACAGCCCCTGTGAAATCAACCCTGTAGATTGTCCAACCCGGCCAATCCCCCCCATTGATATCATTGCGGAAAACCCCGCGTTGTCCAACCGGCAACGGATCAACCCGCCAAAAGAAAACGCCGCTGCGGCTGGACCCCGCAACGGCGCAAATGATCTTGCGAAACGCGACATTTCACACGCTGAAGATAGCCTGAAACACCGCTTCGACGCAATGTTGAATTGGGGCGATCCGGATCACATGCGGGCCATGCGGGTGGCCGGACACGCCCTAACCCTCGGAACATCTGACGCATGGCTGAACGCGTCGGCGGTATGGGCGGCGCGTCTCAGCGTCCCTGAGCGCGTGGCGCTGGCCTACGCTGCATTGAAGGCGCTGGACGAGGACGAAGCGTATCTCACCGCATCGGCGGCGATCTTCGGCACCCTGAACGGGGAGGCCGTGCAATGAACGTTTATCAGGCTGGCCCGTTAAAGCGCCGCCGCGCCACCAAAGATGAGATGGACAGGCGGGCAGAATTTCTCATTTCCTACGCTGAGGCACATTCTCCAGTGACGGTTCGCCAGCTTTTCTATGCGGCGACCGTTGCCGAGGTTGCGGGCATCGAGAAAAGCGAACTTGGCTACAATAAGGTGCAGGCGCAGGTTCTCGAACTGCGCCGCGCCGGGCGTCTTCCATATCACTGTATCGCAGATTCGACCCGTTACATGCGCAAGCCCCGGACCTATGACGGGTGGGAGGCCGCGCTACAGGAAACGGCACAACTCTATCGCAAGAGCCTGTGGGCTGACTCCGGCGAGGAGGTTGAAATCTGGCTGGAGAAGTCGGCGCTGGCGGGTGTTCTTTACCCCGTCACGGCGGAGTATGACGTGCCGCTTATGCCGACCGGCGGATACACGTCCGAAACCTTTGCATATGGCGCTGTCAATGCAATGCGCGGTTCAAGCAAGACGCTGGTTATTTATGCGCTCTATGACTTCGACCGCTCAGGACGTGACGCGGCGGGTTCCTTGCAAGAGAAGGTGGAGCGGTTCGGCTGCGAGTTTGATGTGCCGGTCACGTTCAATCACCTTGGCCTGTCTTATGATCAGGTCATCGACCTTGGCCTGCCGACACGACCGGCGAAACGGAACACCGCTGCGGACCGGCGATGGCCCTATGACTTTGCTGCCGAGTTGGACGCTATTCCGCCCGACACGATCAGGGAAATGGTTCGTGATGCTATCGAGTATCATCTCCCCCCGCACCAAATGCGCGTCCTAAAAGACATAGAACAGGCTGAGCGCGACACCCTGATGCAATTTATCGGGAGGGCGGCATGACCTACTACACCCGCCAACCGTTCCAGAAGGCCGCGTCAGGCGCTGAGATCGAGCGCTTGCTGCATCACCTGCCGACCGTTGCACAATGGTCTGAGGAAACATGGGCCAAAGGCTTCGCGCTGTCTGTTTTGAAGCAGTCACGCCGCCGGGGTTGGACCCCTTCCGCCAAGCAACTGCCCCTCATGCGCGGGCTGGTGAATGACCTGTTCACCTGTGCCAGCGATGACGAAGGAGAGTTCAACCCGATCGAAAGCTAACCGCCCGTTGCGCTGCTGTTGAGCGGCGGTGGCGCAACGGGTGAAGCATCGGCCCGCGTTCATAGTGAGCATACCCATACGGGGCAAATCACAGAACGCGGGTCACGCTCTTAGCTTTTGACCGTCGAGCGATATCGGCGGGGATACGATCCGGGAACTTTTAACCCACTCCGTCTGGAACCGGTGCCTACTAGGCCAGACAGAAGCGCGACTTAAAACCCACCGCCTAGAGCGGGGACCGCACCGGAGCAAAGCTGCGAAGGGCGGGGCTGGAGAAAACCCAGCGGGCAGCGGCTGGCCCCCGATATCGGGCATCGCGTGGATACGGATCGGGCGGGTAGGACTGTCAACCGAGCAAGGAACTAATCCTTGTGTAGCGGGGGCAGAAGCGGGTGGGGGAGTGTGTCCAAAATTTAGAGTGTTACAGTATAACAGAAGGGAAAACCAAATGCATGACGACGACCTGACAGAATTTCAGAGAGACTTCATTCAGCCGATTGTGGCGGAGAACCGAGAGTTTCCGCTGCAGTTCATCGAAATCCTAGCTGGCATGGCTGAAAGCTCGCCTGAGCTTCAGCAGTTCATGATCGAAGCGCTACGGCGCAAAGCCGAATGGTATCAGCAGCAGGCCAATGCCACTCAGACGCTGATCGACCTCAACAAGATTGCCGCCAAAGAGGGGAAAAAGCACCGAGAGGGCGACGATCAATGACGAATTTGCTGCAAACTTCACGGCGCGGCGCTCTTGCTCGACGCAGTAAAATGAGATATTATAACACTGCAACCGATGCATTGCCGTGCGCTGCGTTGGTTGCCCAAAGCGCCAAGCATGCCGTGCGCTGCTTCGCAATTTGCCCGGAAGAGACCGGAACCCGCATTGCCGTGCGCTGCGATATATCCCCAGAATTCAATCAGCCCTTCGGGGTGACAAGAGGTGTTCAAATGAACCGAACAGCAATTCGCGGTATTCAGGCCGTACGCGCCCAAGGCGGAACAGACATCAAGGCTTTGCTCGAAGAGCAGGGCAATGACTTCAAGGCTTTCAAAGAGCGCCATTTCAACGAAGTTTCGGAGCTTCGAGAGGTGGTTGATCTGCAGGCCAGCAAGATTGCGGCCATGTCGATCAATGGTATTGATGGCGGTACGTCCGGCGCAAAGCTGACCCCTCAGGCGGCAGCGGACTTTCAGAAATTCATGGCGACCGGCGCTTCTTCTGGCGTGATGGAAGTAAAGGCGGGCATGCAGAGCGGGCAGGCCGAAGATGGCGGCGCATCTGTTCCTAAGCAAATCTCCAATAGCATCTTGAACCAGTTGGTTGATGCTTCGCCGCTTCGCAAGCTGGCATCTGTCGAGAACGCCACCACCAGCGACTATGTGAAGATCGTCGGGCTTCGCGGCGCATCGTCCGGCTGGGCTGGTGAGACTGACCCGCGCAGCATCACGACCACACCGAAGATGGGCGAGGTAAAGCCAACCTTCGGCGAGTTGTTTGCATACTGTGAGGCGACAACATGGGTGCTAGAAGATTCCCAGTTCAATCTGGAGAAGTGGCTCAATGAAAACGTGGTTGATGAGTTTGCCTTGAAAGAGAACGCCGCGTTCTTCAACGGCGATGGCGTCGATAAACCCACAGGTTTCCTCACTGTGCCGCAGACGGAAGAAGATGATGCTGACCGCGCGTTCGGCACTCTGCAAACGGTTCCGGCGGGAAGCGCAACAGTCATTGAGCAGGATGACCTTGTTAATCTGATGATGTCCCTTCGCAGCCCGTACCGGATGCGCGGCAATTGCGCGTGGATCATGAACCGCACAACCGCGGCGATTGTTCGGAAGATGAAGGACGCTGATGGGCGGCTGATCTGGTCTGATAGCTTGGCTGC
>NZ_LWER01000451.1:0-7169 GCF_001634775.1 Sulfitobacter sp. HI0027 | reverse complement strand
CGCTGACCATCACCGACCTCGACCCCCTGCGCTATTCGCTCCTGTTCGAGCGTTTCCTCAACCCCGAGCGGGTCTCGATGCCCGACTTCGACATCGACTTTTGCATGGACCGCCGCGAAGAGGTGATCCGCTACGTGCAAGAGAAATATGGCCGCGACAAGGTGGGGCAGATCATCACCTTCGGTGCGCTTTTGTCCAAGGCGGCGGTGCGCGATATTGGTCGCGTGTTGCAGATGCCCTACGGGCAGGTCGACCGTCTGTCGAAGATGATCCCGGTGGAGGGGGTAAAACCCGTCTCCATCGAAAAGGCGCTGGCGGATGAGCCGCGCCTGCGCGAGGAGGCTAAGAACGAGGAGGTCGTGGACCGCTTGCTGACCTATGGCCAGCAGGTCGAGGGTCTGCTCAGGAACGCCTCGACCCACGCGGCGGGTGTGGTCATCGGCGACCGGCCGCTGGACCATCTGGTGCCGCTCTACCAAGACCCGCGCTCGGATATGCCGGCGACGCAGTTCAACATGAAATGGGTCGAACAGGCCGGGCTGGTGAAATTCGACTTTCTGGGTCTGAAGACCCTCACCGTCATCCAAAACGCGCTTGATCAGATCAAAGCGGGCGGGCGGCATCTGCACCTCGCCGCGGATGGTCGCCAAATTTATGAGCCGCCAGAGGGGCACGTGGATGACGTGGCCACGATCCCGCTCGACGATAAAGCGACTTACAAGCTTTACTCCAGCGCCAAGACGGTTGCGGTCTTTCAGGTGGAATCCAGCGGCATGATGGATGCGCTCAAGCGCATGAAGCCGACCTGTATCGAGGACATCGTGGCCCTCGTGGCGCTTTACCGCCCCGGCCCAATGGAGAACATTCCGGTCTATTGCGAGGTCAAGAATGGCCAGCGCGAACTGGAATCCGTGCACCCGTCGATCGACTACATCCTTGAAGAGACCCAAGGCATCATCGTTTACCAAGAACAGGTGATGCAGATCGCGCAGGTCATGGCGGGCTACTCGCTTGGCGGCGCGGACCTGTTGCGCCGTGCGATGGGTAAAAAGATCGCCGAGGAAATGGCCAAGGAACGCCCCAAGTTCGAAAAGGGCGCGATGGCCAATGGCGTCGACAAGAAAAAGGCGGCAGAGGTCTTCGACCTTCTGGAAAAATTCGCTAACTACGGTTTCAACAAATCCCACGCGGCGGCCTATGCTGTGGTCAGCTACCAGACCGCTTGGCTGAAAGCGAACCACCCGGTCGAGTTCATGGCCGGGGTGATGAATTGCGATATCCACCTGACTGACAAGCTGGCGGTTTACTTCGAGGAAGTGCGCAAGCGGCTGGAACTGCCTTGGGTGCCGCCCTGCGTGAACCGCTCGGATGCGACCTTCAAAGTGGTCGATGGCGCGCTGGTCTATGCGCTCGGTGCGTTGAAGAACGTCGGGCTTGAGGCGATGCGGCTGGTGACCGAGGGGCGCAAGGTCGACGGTGTCGATAAGCCCTTTGCCACGCTCTTTGACCTCGCCCGCCGGGTGGACCTCAAGCGCGTGGGCAAGCGACCGCTGGAGATGCTGGTGCGCTCGGGCGCCTTCGATCAGCTCGACAGCAACCGGCGGCGGGTGTTCCAATCGCTCGACGGGCTGGTCAGCTACTCCGCGGCGATCCATGAGCAGAAAGCCAGCAGTCAGGTGTCGCTCTTTGGTGAGGCAGGCGATGATCTGCCCGAACCGCGGATGCTGCCCTGCGATGACTGGCAATCGGCGGAGCGGCTGGCCGAGGAATTCAAGGCCGTGGGCTTTTATCTTTCGGGCCATCCGCTTGACGACTACATGCCGCCGCTGAAACGCAAATGGGCGCGCGAGGCGGGCTTGCCCTTCCTCACGCTGGACGAATTGAACGAAAAGGTCAGCACCCGCGGCGCGATGAACGCGCGGCTGGCGGGCGTGGTCGCCGGACGGCAAGAGCGCAAGTCGGCGCGGGGCAACCGCTTTGCCTTTGCACAGCTGTCGGACCCCACGGGTGGCTACGAGGTGACGATCTTCTCCGATGTGCTGGAGGCGTCGCGCGATCATCTGGAGGTCGGGTCCAAGGTCGTCGTTACCGTCGAGGCCACGATGGAAAGCGACCAGTTAAAGCTCTTGGCACGCGGCATCGGCCCGATCGACGCGGCGGTGGCGGATGCGGGCAGCATGGGGCTGCGCGTTTTCATCGACGGGCCGGGGGCGATTCAATCGGTGGCCGATGTACTCGACGGGGCGCGCCAAGCGGTCAAGGCGGCGGGGAAGGGGCCGGTGCAGTTCTGCCTGATGGACCCAAGCCTGCCCGGCGAGGTCGAGGTTGATCTGGGGCGCGAGTTCCCGGTGACACCGCAGATCAAGGGCGCGATCCGCTCGCTCGACGGGGTGATGGAGGTCGAGGAAATCTGACCTCGCCCCTCGCGCAGATCCGCCCTTTTTCCGCCCGTCAGTGGACGGCAAGCGGTGGCTGCGCTAACTGCCTGATAAGCAACGGGGAGCAAAGCATGAAACGACGCATCGGCCTTTTGATCATGGCAGCGCTTCCCTCGGCCTGCGGCATGGCGCCCTCCGCGCCGGCGCCTCAGGTTGACGAGATCGGCTTTGGCACCGCCCTGCCTTTTGGGGAGGTCGCCCGCGTCTGTGATGTGCGAGAGCAAGATTTGGGCAAGATGGTCGAAGAACCTGCGGCGCGGGGCTATCGGCTGTTCGATTCTCAACCCGGCAGCGCGGGGGCGCGCAGTTTCTATATCACCGGTTTTGCGGATGATTGCGCGCGCCAGTTGACGGCGGCCAATGTCTTGTTCGGCACGCCCTCGGTCTATGAGCAGTTGCACTATGGCCCGGGTGGGGAAAACCTGCCCATCGCCGAGACCGACGCGGCCTATGAGGCGATCAAGGCCAGTGTCTGCGGCGCGGGCAAAGGCAAACCCTGTGGCAAGCGGATTGGCACGCTCGATAAAACGGCGTTTTTCGTCAATGCTTATGAGCGGTTGGGCGAAACCGCGCGTTGGTCTGAGGTGTTGGTGCATGACGGGGCGGTGGCCGCCGTGGCAATGAAATCAGCGGATTGAGCGGGTTGCGGCTCAATAATGCGGTGGCCGTTCGTCGCCCATGACGACCGCGCCACCGCCTGAGGCATCCCGCTCCCCCTCGCGCTGCATCAACATATGCACGCGGCGGTTCAGGGTCACGATCTCATCCTCCTGACGGGTGACGATCTCTGACATATCATCGACCGCGCGGGTCAGGTGGGCGATCTGCTCTTCGAGTTGGTTAATTCGTTCTGCGGTTTGATCTGGGGTTTGTTCTGGCATGGGGGCGTCCTTTTTGCGCGATTTAGCATGGGCGGGCGGCACAAGACAGGGGCAACACGCAGCGTTGCTTGCTCTTGCGGGGGGCTTGGGCTAGACGCGAGGCCAATTGATGCACCGAGGATCCTTGCCATGGCAAAGCCCAAGAAAACCCCCCGTCCCAAGGCGCAAACCCCCAAGGGGTTCCGCGATTATTTCGGGACCGAGGTGACCCATCGGGCCGAGATGCTCAGCAAGATCGCCGCAGTTTACCACCGCTATGGGTTCGACGCGCTGGAAAGCTCGGGCGTGGAGACGGTCGAGGCGCTTGGCAAATTTCTCCCCGATGTGGACCGCCCGAACGAGGGCGTTTTCGCGTGGCAGGAAGATTCAGAAGGCGACAAACCCGGCGATTGGCTGGCGCTGCGCTATGATCTGACAGCGCCCTTGGCGCGGGTCTATGCCCAGCACCGCAACGATCTGCCGATGCCCTATCGCCGCTATGCGATGGGGCCGGTTTGGCGCAATGAAAAGCCAGGGCCGGGGCGGTTTCGCCAGTTTTATCAGTGCGATGCGGATACCGTAGGCGCGCCATCGGTCGCGGCAGATGCCGAGATTTGCGCGATGCTGGCCGATTGTCTGGAAGAGGTCGGGATCGCGCGCGGCGACTATGTAGTGCGCGTGAACAACCGCAAGGTGCTGAACGGCGTGCTGGAGGTTGCGGGCCTTGCCGGTGACGACAAGGACACCGAACGCGGCATCGTGCTGCGCGCCATCGACAAGTTGGACCGGCTGGGGCCAGAGGGCGTGCGCGCCTTGCTCGGTGAGGGGCGCAAGGACGACAGCGGCGATTTCACCAAGGGTGCCGGATTGGAAGACGCGCAGGCCGATGTGGTCATGGGTTTCATGCAGGCCAAACGCGACAGCGGGGCCGAGACTGTGGCGCGGCTGCGCGAGTTGGTCGCGGGCTCCGATGTCGGTGTGCAGGGTGTGGATGAGCTTGAGCTGATCTCTGACCTTCTGGCCGCGGGTGGCTATGGTCCTGACCGGGTTGAGATTGATCCGTCGGTCGTGCGCGGCCTTGGCTACTACACAGGGCCGGTGTTCGAGGCCGAGCTTACCTTTGAGATCAAAGACGAAAAAGGCCGCGCGCGCAACTTCGGCTCGGTCGCGGGCGGTGGGCGCTATGACGGGCTTGTGAAGCGTTTCACGGGGCAGGAAGTGCCTGCGACGGGAGTCTCTATTGGCGTTGACCGGCTGCTGGCCGCTTTAGCTATGCGGGCCGAACGAAGAATGGTACCTGAAGGCCCCATCGTCGTCACCGTGATGGACCGCGACCGCATGGCCGATTATCAGGCGATGGTCGCGGAGTTGCGGCAGGCGGGCATCCGGGCAGAGGTATATCTGGGCAACCCCAAGAACTTCAGCAACCAGATGAAATACGCCGACAAGCGGCAGAGCCCGGTCGTCGTCATCGAAGGCGGTGACGAGAAAGACCGCGGCGTGGTGCAGATCAAGGACATGGTGCTGGGCGCGCAACTGGCGCAAGAGGCGAGCCATGATGAGTGGAAAGAGCGCCCCAACCAATATGAAGTGCCCCGCGCCGATCTGATCAAGGCGGTCCGCGATATTCTGGATCGGACAAGCTGATGCCGACACGTTCCGAAACGCTGGCGCGGGCGGCGTCGCTACGCGCGATTTTCGACGCGCAGGGCGCTGTGCTCGTCGAGCCGCCGATCCTGCAACCGGCCGACACGCTGCTGGACCTCTACGGCGAGGA
Organism: Sulfitobacter sp. HI0027; assembly: GCF_001634775.1. Taxonomy (NCBI): domain Bacteria; kingdom Pseudomonadati; phylum Pseudomonadota; class Alphaproteobacteria; order Rhodobacterales; family Roseobacteraceae; genus Sulfitobacter; species Sulfitobacter sp. HI0027. The sequence continues at coordinate 2,094 of NZ_LWER01000451.1, read as the reverse complement.
TATCCGCGCGCGCGCCTATGTGACATCGGACGCGCTGCGTGGCGAGCAGATGCTGCGCCCCGATTTCACCGTGCCCGTGGTGCAGATGCATATGGCCCATGGGGCCGAGCCCGCGCGCTATACCTATTCGGGAGAGGTCTTTCGGCGGCAGGAGCATGATCCGAACCGCGCCAATGAGTACATTCAGGTGGGTTTCGAGGTTTTCGACCGCGCCGACCCGGCGGCGGCAGATGCCGAGGTTTTCGCCCTGATCGCCGAGGCGATGCAGGGGTTGCCGGTGCGCCCGGTGACGGGGGATATCGGTGTGCTGATGGCGGCGGTGCAGGGGCTTGATACCTCGCCCGCGCGCAAACAGGCATTGATGCGTCACATCTGGCGCCCGCGCCGCTTTCGCGCGTTGCTGGACCGCTATGCGGGGCGCAGCCCTGTGCCTGCCGGACGCAAAGCGCTGTTGGCCAAGGCAGAGGCTGAGATTTCGGCACCCATGGTCGGACTGCGCTCACAGGCAGAGATCGAAGCCCGCGTGGCAGCGCTGCGCGAAGACGCCAAGACCGCGCCGATTTCCGCGCAGCAAGTCGATCTTTTCGAGGCGCTGTTGGAGGTCAAAGAAACCCTGCCGAACGCGCTGAGCCGGCTGCGCGATCTGGCTGTCGATATGCCCGCCATCGGCGATGCCGTGGCCCGCGTTGCGGCCCGCGCCGATGCGATGCGCGCCCGTGGGATCGACACCGATGCGCTGCTCTTCGAGGCCAGCCATGGGCGGTCTTCGATGGAATATTACGACGGTTTCGTTTTTGCCTTCCGCGCGGCCTCGCGGCCCGATCTGCCCAGCATCGCCAGCGGCGGGCGCTATGACGCGCTGACCCGGCGGTTGGGGCAGGGCGATGAAATCCCGGCGGTGGGCGGTGTGATGCGCCCCGGCCTGATGCTAGAACTGGAGGCCGGGCAATGACGCTGAAACTTGGTGTGCCGTCCAAGGGGCGGCTGATGGAAAAGACCTTTGAATGGTTCGGCGCGCGCGGCGTGAGCTTGCAGCGCACCGGGTCCGACCGCGAATATGCGGGCAAGGTCGAGGGCATCGAAGATGTCTCTCTGGTGCTGCTCTCAGCCGGAGAAATCCCGCGCGAACTGTCGGCGGGGCGGATCCACCTTGGCGTGACCGGCACCGATCTGGTGCAAGAGAAGCTGGCGCTTTGGGATCAACTGGTCGAGCCGCTTGAGGAACTGAACTTTGGCCATGCCGACCTGATCATCGCGGTGCCGCAGGCTTGGGTCGATGTCGATACGCTGGATGATCTGGATGCCGCCGCGGCGGCCTTCCGTGCGGAACATGGCTTCCGCCTGCGCATCGCCACGAAATACCACCGGTTGGTGCGGGAATTCCTGCGCACCCACGGTGTGGCCGATTACGCGCTGGTCGACAGCCAAGGCGCGACCGAGGGCACGGTGCTGAATGAAACCGCCGAGGCGATTGCCGATATCACCTCCAGCGGAGAGACGCTGCGCGCCAATCACCTCAAGATCCTCAGCGACGGTTTGATCCTGCAATCGCAGGCCACACTCTGGCGGTCGCGCATGGCACCCCTAGAGGATCACAGCCGCAAAGCGCTGAAAACCCTCATCGCGCAACTGACCTGACGTAGCGTCATAGCCAGGGGTTTTTCCCTTCTCTTCCATATGATTGCACCTCTCGAGCCTCTCTGGCTCGGGCGCCTGTCGCCCTGCGACCTATCAAGAGACTTGCGGGATAGCGCGCTTCGGATAGGGTGAAAGGGTCAACAGATGGAGTGGTTGCCGCCCTCCCCAGACGGCATCGCAATGTGCCAAGGTCGTGGTGTTGAAAGCCACACAAAGAGGAGGACGGCGAGATGAAGGATATGATGATCGGGGTCGATCTGGCAAAGAATGTTTTTCAAGTTCATGGGGCGCTGCACACGGGGGAGATTCAGTTTCGCAAGAAGCTGACGCGAACGCAGTTTCCCGTGTTCATGGCTAAGCAGGAGCCAAGCTTGGTTATCCTCGAGGCATGTGGCAGCGCACATTATTGGGCGCGCGAGATGGAAGCGCTTGGACATGAGGTAAAACTCATCGCGC
>NZ_LWER01000450.1:0-9993 GCF_001634775.1 Sulfitobacter sp. HI0027 | reverse complement strand
AGCGAGCTCTGAGCTCGTAGGCCCTAACTGGTTTTCCCAATCCAGATCTATTCGATCGTTTTGCCCANNCAGGTGTTGCTTATTTGACGACATCCCCCTGATTCCTTGATGCAATAGCTGATTCCGGGTTTGCAAACTTTTGCCGATACTGTTTAGAACGAGATTACGAGGTAAGTCTTGGGTGCGTGTATGTATATGATACAGCACGCCTATTCTGGAGGTTATGTTATGAAGAAACTCGTTCTCGCCGCTGCTCTGTCCGCTGCTGCATCGACGGCTTTTGCTGGTTCGCTGGCCGAGCCGATCGTCGAAGCACCGGTCATCGTGGAAGAAACAACAGGTTCGTCCGCGGGCATCCTGGTTCCCCTGATCCTGTTGGCACTCGTTGCCGCAGCTGTTGCTTCCGACTAATCGGAACTGACGATCAAACGGAAAAGGCGGTGCAGTGCGCCGCCTTTTTTGTATTTTGCGTATGGCTTTGAAAAAGGGGCCGCCGCAGCGACCCCGAGGCGGGCTTAGACCCAGCCAGCCAGATTTTCGCTGATGATCGTGGTCAGTGCCTCGATATGCGCGTCATCATCGTTAAGGCAGGGGATATAGGTGAAATCCTCGCCGCCCGCCTCTTCAAAGCTTTCCTTGATCTCTTCGTTGATCTCTTCAAGCGTTTCGATGCAGTCGGCCGAGAAGGCGGGCGCGCAGACGGCGATGCTTTTCTTGCCCGCTTTGGCCTGACGGGCGACCTCTTCGACCGTGTAGGGTTGCAGCCATTCCTCGGGGCCGAACTGCGACTGAAAGGTCGTCATGATCTCGCTGTCGTGCCAGCCCAGACGCTCTTTCAGCAGGCGCGTCGTTTTCTGGCATTGGCAATGATAGGGGTCGCCCTCCATCAGATAGCGCTGTGGCAGACCGTGGTAGGAACAGACCAGCAGGTCGGGCTTTTTGTCCTTCGCGGCATAGGCACGCTCAACCGATTGGGCCAGCGCTTCGATATAGTCGGGGCGGTCGAAATAGGGGGCAACGGTGCGCGACGCAGGCTGCCATTTCTCTTTGGCCAGCGCGGCAAAGAAAGCGTCATTCGCCGTTGCGGTCGTGGCCCCGGCGTATTGCGGATAAAGCGGGAAAAACAGGATCTTCTGGCACCCTGCAGCGGTCATCGCTTCGACCTTGGACTGGGTCGATGGGTTGCCGTAGCGCATGGCGTAATCGACCATCACATCGTCACCGTAACGCGCCTGCAGCGCCGCCTTGATCTTGGCAGTCTGCGACTTGGTGATCGTCGCCAGCGGGCTCTCGTTCTCGGCCTCGTTCCAGATGGATTTATAGGCCGCGCCGCTAGCGAAGGGGCGTTTGGAAAGGATCACCGTCTGCAACAGCGGCTGCCATTTCCACGGGCTGTAGTCGATCACCCGGCGGTCCGAGAGGAACTCGCTTAGGTAGCGGCGCATCGACCAATAGTCATAGCCGTCCGGCGTGCCGAGGTTGGCGAGCAGGACGCCAACCTTGGGACGCGGGACTTTGGGGTGGTCGTTGGGGCCGTGTTCCGGTTGGCCGGAGTCTGGTTGGCCGGAGTCTGGTTGGGCGGATTGGGGCTGGGCTGCCTGCATGGGGTTTCCTCGCATATGATCCGCGCAGAGATAGCCGCTTTGCAGATTGGGTCAATCGGGGAGGGGCTCCTCGCGACTATTCAGCGCATCTGCAAGCCGTTGCTGCGCCGAACCGGGGCGCAGGGGTTTCTGCTGGCTTTCATCCGGCGCCCAACCGGCGAGGAAGATCATATCGAAGGTCGCGGTAACCCGGCCCGATGCGGCGGTGAAATGGGTGGCGTAAAGCTCTGCCGCGCGGGTCAGCACTGCACGGCCCGTGGGGCGGCGCAGGCGGCCTTGTAGGGCGTTGGTCTCACCCATCTCGCGCAGGTCGCGCATCAGGGCCCAAGCGTTTTCGTATTCCACGGTCAGCGGTTGGCTATCGGCCACCGGCAGCGCCAGTCCGGCGCGTTGCAACAGCGCGCCAAGGTCGCGCAGTTCCCCCATCGGGGCGATGCGCGGCGACAGGCCGCCGGTCACTTCGGCTTCAGCTTGGCCAAGGCAGGCGCGCAGTTCATGCAGGGTTTGCCCGCCAAGCGCCACGGCGTGCAACAGCCCATCGGGCCGCAGCGCACGGCGGCATTGGATCAGCTGGCCGATCGGGTCATTCGCCCAATGCAGCCCCATGGCGTGGATCACCAGATCATGGGCCTGCGGTTCCAGCGCCAGCACTTCGGCCTCGGGGATAATCTGGGCCTCAGGGAAGGCGGCTGCCCAGACCTGCGGGAAAGCGGTCACGATGGCTGGAGCGGTAAACGCTTTCTTAACCAATCCGACCCGATCCTGAACCTCATCGGCGGCTGCCTGTTGCAAGAACATGCCCCGCTCCGTCGCGCGTGCGCGGCGACGGGCGAGGGCCTTGGGGTCGGTCAGGGTGGGCTGTGCTGTCATGGGGAACACATAGAATGCCGCCACGGGGACTTCAAACAGCAGTATCACTAATCTATCCGCCGCGTTGTTTGGGCTGCGGCGGTTTGGTCGATGCGGATTTCGGGCTTTGCGGCATCTGTTGGCGTGACACATCCTTTATCGGTGGCACGGTCTGCGATGCTTGCGGGGTGCCGCTTCCGGGGGGCGGTGATGTGGCTTCACCGTATTGTGATGCTTGTCTCGCCACGCCGCGCCCTTGGGCGCAGGGCCGCACGGCGCTGCTCTATCGCGATATGGGGCGCAAATTGGTGCTAGCGCTCAAGCACGGCGACCGGCAAGAGATCGCCCGGCCCGCGGCGCGCTGGATGGCGCAAACGGCCCAAGGCATCCTGCCGCAAGAGGCGCTGATTGTGCCGGTACCGCTGCATTGGCTGCGTTTGCTGAAACGGCGCTACAACCAATCCGCCTTGCTGGCCAAAGCACTCTCGGCCGAAACCGGGCATAGTTGGTGCCCGGACCTGTTGCAGCGGGTCCGGCGCACGCCTTCACTTGATGGGTTGGGCCGGGCGGAACGGTACAGCGTCCTGCAGGAAGCGATCGCAGTTCATCCGCGGCGGCGACACCGTATCATCATGCGACCGGTGATTTTGGTGGACGATGTGTTCACCTCTGGCGCTACACTGACCGCCTGCACAGAGGCATGTCTTGCCGCCGGTTCCGGCCCCGTTTTCGTGCTGGCACTGGCGCGCGTGGCCAAAGAGACCTAGATCACTGTGCAACGTTAACTGTTCAAAAGGTGATCCTATGCAACCTGTCGAAATCTATACGTCGCCGCTCTGCGGTTTTTGTCATTCCGCCAAACGCCTGCTGACCCAGAAGGGCGCGGCCTTTGATGAGGTCGATGTGCTGTCAGAGCCCGAGCGCAAGCAAGAGATGATCCAGCGTGCAGGCGGGGCCCGCACCGTGCCGCAGATCTTTATCGGGGACGTGCATGTGGGCGGCTGTGATGAACTTTATGCGCTGGACCGTGCGGGCAAACTCGACGCGCTGCTGCAAGACAGATGAAAATCGCGCTGCTGCAACTCAACGTCTCGGACGATCCGGCCGCCAATCTGATCGAAACCCGCGCCCTGCTGCGCGAGGCGGTGGCGGGCGGGGCAGCGTTTGTTTTGACGCCCGAGGTGACGAATTGCGTCAGCACCAGCCGTAGCCACCAACAGTCGGTGCTGGCCTATGAGGAAGATGACGCCACCCTCGCCGCTCTGCGCGAAGAGGCGGCGAAGGCGGGCATTTGGCTGCTGATCGGCTCACTCGCGCTCAAGACGCGGGGCGGCGATGGGCGTTTTGCCAACCGATCTTTCCTGATCTCCCCACAGGGAGAGATCGTGGCCCGCTACGACAAGATCCATATGTTCGACGTGGATATCAGCGCGACCGAGACCTACCGCGAATCCGCAGGCTATCGCCCCGGTGACAAGGCGGTGGTGGCCGAGACTCCCTTTGGTAAGATCGGCATGTCGGTTTGCTATGACATGCGCTTTCCTGCGCTTTATCAATCACTTGCAGAGGCGGGCGCGCGTATCCTCACGATGCCTGCGGCCTTCTCTCCGGTCACCGGGGCCGCGCATTGGCACAGTCTGTTGCGCGCCCGGGCGATTGAGAATGGCTGCTATGTGCTGGCCCCGGCGCAGACCGGCACGCACGCCAGTGCCGAACACAAAACCCGCGATACCTATGGGCATTCGCTGGTCGTGGCCCCTTGGGGGGAGGTGGTGTTGGATGCCGGGACGGCCCCCGGCGTTTACTTTTGTGACATGGACATGGAAGAATGTGACAAGGCCCGCGCCAAAGTGCCCAGCCTTGCCAACCGCCGTCCCTTTGCCGCGCCCTGACCGGACCGAAAATGACCGACGATAAAAACACACTTGCGATCATGCTGTTCGGTGAATTGCTGGCCGCCGATCAACAGGTGCGCAGTCGCCTCACGCGGGTTCTTCCGCGCGGGATGGAGATTTCGCATTTCTCGGTGCTGAATTCGCTTTCATGGCATGGCGGCGAACGCTCGCCCGCGCAACTGGCAGAGACCTTCAACGTCACGCGCGGGGCGATGACCAACACGCTGAGCAAGCTGGAATGGGCCGGTTATGTCCATATCCGCCCCGATTGGGACGATGCGCGGCGCAAGATGGTCGCGATCAGCCCCGCCGGGCGGCAGGCGCGGGATGCGGCGGTGAACGCGATCACGCCGATGATCTCGAACGTGGTGGATGATCTGGGCGAAGAACAGGTCCGCGCCACGCTGCCGATCCTGCGCGCGCTCAGGCGTCAGTTGAGCCAGGGTTGAGGCTTGCGGTGACGTAGTTCACGCTCAGATCCCGATCCGACAGACGCCAAGACCATGCGACGGGGTTGAAGACGAAACCCTTGCGGTCCACAGGCTCCAATCCGGCGCGGTTCAGCAGGTCAAAAAGTTCATCCGGCGTGATGAACTTGTTCCAGTCATGCGTGCCCTTGGGCAGCCAGCGCATCACATGCTCTGCGCCCACAATCGCCATCATAAAGGACTTTGGATTGCGGTTCAGGGTCGAACAGATGTGCAGCCCGCCGGGTTTCAGCAGGCGGCGGCACGCGATCAGGTAGTCGATGGGGGAGGCGACGTGTTCGACAACCTCCATATTCAGCACCACATCGAATTTCTCACCCGCCTCGGCCATCGCTTCGGCGGTGGTGTGGCGGTAATCAATCTCCAGCCCCGACTGCTGCGCGTGAATTTGCGCGACGGGGATGTTGCCCGCCGCCGCATCCGCGCCGACCACCTCGGCCCCCAGCCGCGCCATCGGTTCCGACAGCAGCCCACCGCCGCACCCGATGTCGAGAATGCGCAGACCCTTAAACGGCGCGTCGGCGGTTAAATCACGGTCAAACTCCCCGGCGATCTGGCTGGTGATGTAATCCAACCGGCAGGGGTTCAGCATGTGCAGCGGCTTGAACTTGCCGTTCAGATCCCACCATTCGGCGGCCATCGCTTCGAATTTGGCGATCTCGGCGGGGTCGATGGTTGATTGATCCGCTTGCATTCTGATCTCCCTGTGCTCTTTTGGGTTCAATGACTATATAGGGCGGCAATGGACAAGTATCCCGACCAAAAACGCGACGCAGCGCATCTTTATCCGCCGGTTGAGCCTTTCGACCAGCAGATGTTGTCTGTGGGGCAGGGGCATCAGGTCTATGTCGAACAATGCGGCAACCCCGATGGTATCCCCGTTGTCGTGCTCCATGGCGGCCCCGGCGGCGGTTGTAGCCCGGCGATGCGGCGTTATTTTGATCCAAAGATTTACCGCGTGGTGCTGTTCGATCAGCGTGGTTGCGGGCGCTCCACCCCGCATGCGTCGGTCACGGACAACACGACATGGCATTTGGTGGCGGATATCGAGCTGATTCGCAGCACACTCGGCATCGACAAATGGATGGTTTTTGGCGGCTCTTGGGGCGCGACACTGGCGCTGATCTATGCCCAAGCGCATCCGGAGGCCGTGCGTCATCTGATCCTGCGCGGCGTGTTCCTGATGACGCAGGCCGAGCTTGATTGGTTCTACGGCGGCGGGGCCGGGCGGTTCTGGCCCGAGCTTTGGGCGCGGTTCGTGAACCTGATCCCCGAAGGTGAGCGTGACGATCTGATCGCGGCGTATCACCGGCGGCTATTTTCCGGTGATCTGAGGGTCGAGCAGGACTATGGCCGCGCATGGGCGGCTTGGGAGAACGCGCTGGCCTCGGTGCATTCCGATGGCGTCTCTCATGGCGGGCCATCGGCCTATGCGCGGGCGTTCTCGCGGTTGGAGAACCATTATTTCACCAATAACGGCTTTCTGGAGTTCGACGGTCAGATCCTCGAACATATGGGTCGGATCGCGCATATCCCGGGGGTGATCGTGCAGGGGCGCTATGACATGATCTGCCCCCCTTCGGGCGCCTACGCGCTGGCCGAGCGCTGGCCCAATGCCGATCTGCGGATGATCCGCAACGCGGGTCACGCACTGTCAGAGCCGGGGATCAGTGCAGAACTGGTACGGACCATGGATAGGATTGGTCAGCGATGAGCGGGCGCAACTCTCTACTGGATCGCCGGGCGCTTTTCACCACAGGTGCGGCGGCGGCTCTGCTGGCCGCGACAGGTGCCAGCGCCGGAGAGCCACCCCGGCGCGGTGGCCGTCTGCGGCTGGCGCTTTCGGGTGCCACGCGAGAAGATACTTGGGCCAAAGGCGACGGCCTGTTCATGCAGGTCGCGCGGCAAGGGCTGATCTTTGACACGCTGACCGAAGTTACCGGCAATGGCATCCTCAAGGGTGAGCTGGCGACTGGCTGGCAAGCCAGCGACGGCGCGCGGCAGTGGCAATTCGATCTGCGCCCCGATGTGCGCTTTCACGACGGCAGCCCGCTGACCGCCCGCGACGTTGTGGCCAGTCTGCAATCCGTCCTGACCGAGGCTGAGGTCGCGGTGCAAGATGACCTGAAGGTGCAGGTCACATTGGCCGCGGCGAATCCTGACCTGCCGCTGCTGCTGGCGCAATCGCGCTATGTGATCCGCCCCGCCCATGCCCCCGAGGCCGGGATCGGCACCGGGCTTTACAGTCTGCGGCGCTTTTCCGCCGGGCGTCAGGTTTTGGCCGAGCGGGTGGAGAGCCATTACAAGGACGGCACCGCCGGTTGGTTCGATACGGTCGAGCTTGTCTCGATCCCCGCGCGGGACGTGCGCGCGCAGGCATTGAGCGAAGGGCTTGTGGATGCAGCGGATTTACCCGCACGGCCCCGCTATCGCGAGCGGGGTGATGTGACACTTCAGGCCGATAGCGCCGGCGGGGTCAGCGTCCTGTCGGACGATCTGCGCCAACCGCCGAACCCCGGACGCCAAGCGCCGATGGACAACCTGCGCGCGCCAGAGCGGTGGTGGTTCGGCTGACGGGGGTTGCGGTTTCGCCGCATTCGGCCTATATCCCCTTTCAACAGCGGCGCTTTCGGGTCCAAACCGAAGGCTCCACCGATCTTGAACACGGGCCGCGCGCCCGTTTTTTTATGCCTGAACGAAACTGCCAGATTAAATTGGATGTCTCATGTCGAATGACCTGATTGCCAAAGCTGCCATTGACCGCCGTCTGGCCGAGATCATCACCCCGGTGATCGAGGACATGGGCTTTGAACTGGTGCGCGTCCGCCTGATGTCGGGCAAGTCTACTATCCTGCAAGTCATGGCCGACCGGCCAGATGGCGGGATCGAAGTGGATGAATGCGCCAAGATCTCGCAGGCCATCGGCGCGGTCCTGGATGTCGAAGACCCGATCCTCGACGAATACGCGCTTGAAGTTTCCAGCCCCGGCATCGATCGTCCGCTGACGCGGCTGAAGGACTTTGATGCGTTCGAAGGCTATGAGGCCAAGATCGAAACCACCGAGCTGATCGATGGCCGCCGCCGCTTTAAGGGCGAGTTGGCAGGTGTCGAGGGTGGCGAAGTGCTGATCAACGTCGAAGAAGGTACCATCGGCCTCCAGTTCGACTGGCTCAGCGACGCGAAGCTGGTCCTGACCGACGACCTGATCAAAGAAATGCTCCGCCAGCGCAAGGCGTCTGGTGCGATCGACGAAAACGAATTTGATGATATCGAGACTGAAGAGTCTGCTGAGGGAGACACCTAATGGCCATTACATCTGCAAACCAGCTTGAGCTGTTGCAAACCGCCGAGGCGGTGGCGCGCGAAAAGATGATCGACCCCGGTCTGGTCGTCGAAGCGATGGAAGAATCCCTCGCCCGTGCCGCCAAGTCCCGCTACGGCGCCGAGATGGACATCCGGGTCGACATCGACCGCAAGACCGGCAAAGCGACCTTCACCCGCGTTCGCACCGTGGTCGAGGACGAAGAGCTTGAGAACTATCAGGCTGAGTTCACCGTCGATCAGGCCAAGCAATACATGGCCGACCCCAAGGTCGGTGACACCTACGTCGAAGAAGTGCCCCCGGTTGAGATGGGCCGCATCGCGGCGCAGTCGGCCAAGCAGGTGATTTTGCAGAAGGTCCGCGAAGCTGAGCGTGACCGCCAGTTCGAAGAATTCAAAGACCGCGCCGGTACCATCATCAACGGTCTGGTCAAGCGCGAAGAATACGGCAACGTCATCGTCGATGTGGGCGCTGGCGAAGCGATCCTGCGCCGCAACGAGAAGATCGGCCGCGAAAGCTATCGCCCGAACGACCGTATCCGCGTCTACATCAAAGACGTGCGTCGCGAGCAGCGTGGCCCACAGATTTTCCTGAGCCGTACCGCGCCTGAGTTCATGGCCGAACTGTTCAAAATGGAAGTGCCGGAAATCTATGACGGCATCATCGAGATCAAGGCCGTCGCCCGTGACCCCGGTTCGCGCGCCAAGATCGCTGTGATTTCGCATGATGGCTCTATCGACCCTGTTGGTGCTTGTGTTGGTATGCGCGGCAGCCGCGTGCAGGCCGTCGTGAACGAGCTTCAGGGCGAGAAGATCGACATCATTCCGTGGAACGAAGACCAGCCGACCTTCCTTGTGAACGCGCTGCAGCCTGCGGAAGTGTCGAAAGTGGTTCTGGACGAAGAAGCCGGCAAGATCGAAGTCGTCGTGCCCGAAGAGCAGCTGTCGCTCGCGATTGGCCGTCGTGGTCAGAACGTGCGTCTGGCCAGTCAGTTGACCGGTCTCGACATCGACATCATGACCGAAGAGCAGGAAAGCCAGCGCCGTCAGGCCGAGTTTGAACTGCGCACCAAGCTGTTCATGGACAACCTCGATCTCGACGAATTCTTTGCCCAATTGCTGGTTTCTGAAGGTTTCACCAACCTCGAAGAAGTGGCCTACGTCGAAGTCGACGAACTGCTGGTCATCGACGGTGTGGACGAAGACACCGCTGGCGAGTTGCAGGCCCGTGCCCGCGACGTGCTCGAAGCACAGAACAAAGCCGCGCTTGATAACGCCCGTGCGCTCGGTGTCGAAGACAGCCTGGTTGAATTCGAGGGTCTGACCCCCCAAATGATAGAAGCGCTCGCCAAGGACGACGTGAAGACCTTGGAAGATTTCGCCACCTGTGCCGATTGGGAACTGGCTGGCGGCTGGACCACGGTCAACGGCGAGCGTGTTAAGGACGATGGCGCGCTTGAGCCCTTTGAGGTCAGTCTTGAAGATGCGCAGGCTATGATCATGACCGCCCGCGTCATGCTAGGCTGGGTCGACCCGACCGAGCTTGAAGGCGACGCGGATGAAGACGACGTAGAAACAGACGGCGAGACCGCCGAGGAGGCCGAGGCCTAAGCGGGCCTCGGGGGTTGCACATGGGACGCGGTGGCGCCTCGAATGACCGTTCAGACGGTGCGGAACGCAAGTGCATCGCCACGGGCGACGTGCAGCCAAAACACGGGTTGATCCGTTTTGTGATCGGCCCGGACAATCAGGTTTACCCGGATATCTTGGGTAAACTGCCGGGCCGGGGCATCTATGTCTCGGCTGACCGTGCCGCGCTGGAACTTGCGGTAAAGA
>NZ_LWER01000449.1:0-11221 GCF_001634775.1 Sulfitobacter sp. HI0027 | reverse complement strand
CAGTTGCCCCACCACGAGGTTGATCTGCATCACGCCCGAGGCCAGCGCGGCGGGCAGGGCGACGACGATCATCGCGCGCATGTCGGGGGTCCAGCGCGGGCGGGAGGGGCGCAGCGGATAGCCCGCTTGGGCCGCGGCGCGCCAAGTCAGGGCAAGCTGCGCCACGCCAGCCACTGGGATCGACCAGATCAGCCAGAGCGCGACTTCGCCCCCGGTGAGGGCGGCAAAGGTCATGGCGGCGATGACGAAGATGTTCAGCAGTACCGGCGCGGCGGCGGCCACGGCAAAGCGTCCGGTGGCGTTCAGGATGCCGGAAAACAGCGCCGAGAGTGACATGCACAGGATATAGGGAAAGGCGATGCGGCCAAAGGCGACCGTCATGTCGAACCGGGGGTCGCCGACAAAGCCTTCGGCGGTCAGCCAGACCAACCCGGGCATGAAGATCATGCCCAAGGCGGTCAGCGCCAGCACCACCAGCGCCAATCCGTTGAAGGCATCGCGGGCGAATTTGCCAGCGCCTTCCTCGCCTTCTAGCTTCTTGGCGAACATCGGCACGAAGGCGGCGTTGAACGCGCCCTCGGCAAAGAAGCGGCGGAACATATTGGGCAGGCGGAAGGCGGCGACGAAGGCGTCCATCACCGGACCGGGGCCAATGAGCGACAGAAGCAGTACTTCGCGCAGGAAGCCGAGCACGCGGCTCAGCAGGGTCCAGACCCCAACGGTAAAGAAGCCGGACATAAGACGGATAGGTTTCATTGGGAGAGCCTTAGGTTGCGCTGGGTGATCCCTAGCGTGGCGGCTCATCCGGTGCAATGCGGGGTGATTGGCCCTGATGGGCCGCTTACCCCGCTTTGGCGGTACAACGCTTATCCGCCGGTCGGGTAGATAAAGCCGTTAACAGGATAGGTGCTGCCAAAGGCGCCGGGCTGGCTTTCGACCCGTACCGCGGACCAGTCGTTGCTGTCCGACACGTCGATGACGGCCATCTTCAGCGAGACTTGATTGCGTTTCCAATTGGCGTGATCCACCCGGATTTCGCGCGGCGAGACGACATCGGAAACCACAGCGATATGCCCCATCGGCAACGAGCTGGTCCCGCTAAAGGCCATGACGGCGCCAACGACCGGCTCATTGCCGCGTGGATAAAGCCCCTTGGCCTTGTCCCACCATGTCTCTGCATTGCCGCGAATCTGGATGCCGCTGACATTGCGGGCAAAGGGCACGCACCAAACGCGCTGGCCCTTGGCGCGCATGTCTTGGGCTGTCTGCACGGCCATGAAATGGCGCTGCGGATCTATTCCTGAGAAATCATAGGGCTGCGGGATGTCAGGCGCTTTGGCGCAGGCTGCCGTCAAAAGAAGTGTGGCGCAAAGGGCCATCAGGCCCCGGTTCGGCAGTGCTGCGCGTGTGACGCTCATAAGTCCCTCATTCATGGAATCCCGCGCTTCTGCCGGGTTGAAAGGGATTTTGAGGATCCCATGTCAAAAGCAAAGCGCGGAAATAGAGGGTGGCGGGATTTTGCCAGTCAAAGCGTGCCGAAGGAACCCTAGCCCTCGGCCCGCTCAACCCCTGCGGCAATCGCTTCGCGCAGACGTTTTTCCAAGGTCCGCTGCTTGGCCTCGGTATAGTATTTCAGGCCGAACATGTCTTTGACGTAGAAGGTATCGACCACCTGCTCGCCAAAGGTCGCGATGACGGCGTTGGCAATATAGACGTTTGAGCCAGCCAAGGTGCGGGTCAGATCATAAAGAAGGCCGGGCCGGTCGCGGGTGTCGACCTCGATGATCGTATAGATTTCAGACCCTTCGTTGTCGAAAGTGATATGGGTCGGCACCTTGAAAGCGCGTTCGCGTTTCTTGACCTTATCGCGCGATTTCAGCGCATCGCGGGCGACGATCTCACCGCGCAGGGTCTTTTCGATTGTGTCGCGCAGGCGCGGCAGACGCGACGCTTCATAGGCGTTGCCTTCGCTGTCCTGAATCCAGAAGGCATCGGTCACGAAACCGTCTTTGGTGGTATAGCTGCGCGCGTCGACGACATTGGCTCCGACCAGTGCAAGCGCACCCGCAAGCCGGGCAAAGATGCCCGGATGATCGGCCATGACAAAGCTGGCGCGGGTGGCACCGCGATCCTCATCCGGGTGCAGGTCGATGCGGATATCATCGTTGCCGATGTCGCGCAGCAGTTCCGCAAAGGCGACGTGGGCGGTGACATGCAGACCCTGCCAATAGGGCGGGTAGTGGCGGGCGGTCTCTTGCTGCAAAAGCTTGCGCGGCCAGTCGGAAAGCGCGGCGCGCAGGGCTTTCTTGGCCTCCGCCCCCCGGTTCTCACGGTTGAGGTCTTCAAGCCCGGTTTCAAGTGCCCGCTCGGTCTGGCGATAGAGGGCCCGGATCAGCACCGCTTTCCAATTGTTCCACGTGTTCGGCCCGACGCCGCGAATGTCGCAGACCGTCAGCACACAGAGCAGGTCGAGCCGTTTGACCGTCTGTACCGCCTTGGCAAAATCGCGCACCGTGCGCGGATCGGCGATGTCGCGTTTCTGGGCCATGTCGGACATCAGCAGGTGGTAGCGCACCAGCCATTCCACGGTGTCGACCTCATCGCGTTTCAGCCCCAGCCGCGGGCCGATGCGCCGCGCGAGTTTCGCGCCGATGATCGAATGATCCTCGGGTCGCCCTTTGCCGATGTCATGCAGCAGCAGTGCCACATAAAGCACCTTGCGATTGACCCCGCGCTTCAGGATCGAAGAGGCAACGGGCAGTTCTTCTTCCAGCTCGCCTTTTTCGATCCGGGCGAGGTTGGCAATGCACTGGATGGTATGTTCGTCCACGGTGTAGGAGTGGTACATATTGAACTGCATCATCGCCACGATGGGCTCAAACTCAGGGATGAAGGCGCCCAAGACGCCCAATTCGTTCATCCGCCGCAAAGAGCGTTCGGGATTGCCGTGTTTCAACAGCAGATCAAGGAAGATGCGCCGCGCCTCGGGTGTGCGGCGCATGTCATCGTCGATCAGCGCGAGGTTGGCTTTAATCAGCCGCATTGCGTCCGGGTGGATCAGCATCCCCGTGCGCAGCGCTTCTTCAAAGATCCGCAGCAGGTTCAACTTGTCTTGCAGAAACTCTTGGTCGTCTTTTAGCGCGATGCGGTTGTGGACCACCTGAAACCCTTCGCGCATTTTCGGGCGGCGGCGAAAGATGCGCTCCAGCAGCGGCTCGGCCTTCATATGCGACGCTTCAAGCCCGCTGACAAAGATACGGGTCAGATCCCCCACCGCCGTTGCGTGGCGGAAATAGGCCTGCATGAAGATCTCGACGCCCCGCCGGCCCCCGATATCCTGATAGCCCATCGCTTGGGCAACCTGCACCTGCATGTCAAAGGTCAACTGTTCCGTCGCGCGACCTGCAATCAGGTGAAGATGCCCGCGCACGGCCCAGAGAAAGGCCTCGGCCTCGCGGAAGGTGTCGTATTCATCGGCGCGAAAGACACCGAGATCGACCAGATCGGCGACCCGGTCCACGTCATGGATGAACTTGGCAATCCAAAAGAGTGAATGCAGATCGCGCAGCCCGCCTTTGCCTTCCTTGACGTTGGGCTCGACCATATAGCGCTCACCCTGTTTCAGGTGGCGGTTGTCGCGCTCCTCCAGCTTGGCTTCGATGAAATCCTTCCCGGCGCCCGAAAAGAGGTCGTTCTTAAGGCGTTCGGAAAGCTCTTGGGCAAGGGTGAGATCGCCATCGATGAACCGGTTCTCCAGCAGAGCGGTTTGGATGGTGTAGTCATCGGCCCCAAGCCGCAGGCAATCTTCGATGGTGCGGGTGGCGTGACCTACCTTCAGCTTCAAATCCCACAGGATATAGAGCATCGATTCAATCACGCTCTCCGACCAAGCGGTGGCCTTGTAGGGGATGAGGAAAAGCAGATCGACATCGGAAAAGGGCGCCATCTCTCCCCGGCCATAGCCGCCCACGCCGATCATGGCGAGCCGTTCACCCTCGGTCGGGTTCGGATTGGGGTGCAGAACCTGCGTGGCGATCTGCAAGACGCAGCGCAGCAGTTGGTCGGTGAGATAGGTGTAGGAAGAGGTCATCGCCCGCGCATCAAAGGGCGATTCCGCAAAGCCCGCGGCGATTGCCTTGCGGCCTGCCTGCTGGGCTTCTTGGATGAGGGGGACGATCTCGGCCCTCAGCGCGGCACCTTCCAACGTGCTGTCGCGTTGCGAAAGGGCCTGCCAGACGGCTGTATCGTCAAAGATTTGTTCGGGCGCGCAAATCAGGCGCGGGTGTCGACGCGCGCCTGATGTTGTTGTCGGTTTCGCGAGGTCCAATTCAGAAACCAGCCCCGCCAAAGCCGCGCGGCGCTGGGTCTAGCACGACAACCCGGTTGTTGCGGATCGTGGCCACGGCCAGCGCACGTTCATTGGCGCCATCGCGGCGCAGACGGAAGATGCCGCTGGCCCCTTGGAAACCCGCCCCTTGGGTGAGGGCCGCACCGGAAAGCGCGTTGGATTTGCCGCTCTTTACCAAGGACCCGATCGCCGCGATCCCGTCAAAGGCCAGCCCGGCCAAAGGATGGGGGTCGCTGCCATAGGCCGCTTTGTAGCGGTTGGAGAAGGCACCGCTTGCCGCTGTGTCGGGCAGGGCAAACCAGCCGCCCTGCACGCCGGGTAGGGCCAGCGTTTGCTGCGGGATGTCCCAACGGGTCAGGCCGACATATTGTGTGGTCGCCGATTGGATCCCAGCTTCGGGCAGCAGCTCTGCGAAAAGTGGCAGGGCACTGGCCGAGGACGTTGTGAGGAACAGCGCATTCGCGCCACTGCCTTCGATCGTCGCCTTGACCCGCGGCACGGCAGCCACGACCGACTCTTGGCTCAGCGCGTAATCTACGGTGCCCGCCAGTGTCGCGCCATTGGCGCTGATCGCCTGAACAATCGCATCGCGGCCCAGTTGACCGGCAAGGTCCTGACCATGCAGCACGACCATTTTGTCTTTGCCATTGCGCTTGGCAAAGCTCACCAAACGGTTGGCGGTATTGGCAAAGGTCGGCCCAAGCACGAAGACATTGCCGCCCGCGATGGTCGGGTTGTTCGAGAAAGAGATCACATTGACCCCGGAAGAGGCCACCGCCACGCCGGCCGCATTGGCCGCCTCGCCGTAAACCGGCCCGAGGATGATCTTGGCCCCTTCATTCACCGCCTGAGAGGCAGCGGCAGCGGCTTTGCTGGCGTTGCCCGCGGTGCCATAGACGCGCAGGTCAATCTCGACGCCGCCAAGGTCGCGCATCGCAAGACGCGCTGCATTCTCAAGGTTTTTGGCCAGCAACTCATCGCTAGCAGAGCCACCGCGCGGCACCAAAAGCGCGACAGGAACGGGGGCAGAGGGGTCAATGCGCGGGCCGCCGGAATTGGCGCCGCCGATGGCGACGGGCTGACAGGCCGCCAGCAGGACCGCGAATAGAGGCAATAAGAGCAGGTGCATCTTCTTGCGGAAGGCTCGGAAACAGGCAATCATTTGTATTCACTCCCCGGTGGTGGCAAGACGACGACGGTCGCCGGAACATGGCCGCGATCATAGTCACTGCGAAAGGCGGGTCCAGCGTTGAAATTCCTCAAGACAGCTCTAGCCCCAGGACTTTATTTCGTGGGCGTCCCAATCGGCACCGCACGCGATATCACGCTGCGTGCGCTGGACACGCTCGCCGCGGCGGATCTGCTGGCGGCCGAAGACACGCGCAGCCTGCGCAGGCTTATGGAAATCCACGGGGTGCCGCTCAATGGACGCAAGGTAATCGCCCTGCACGACCACAGCGGCCCATCCGTGCAAGAGCGGCTTATCGCGGCCATCCGCGAGGGCAAATCGGTTGCCTATGCGTCAGAGGCGGGCATGCCCCTGATCGCCGATCCGGGCTTCGAGCTTAGCCGTGCCGCCGCCGAGGCGGGGGTGATGCAGACCTGCGCACCGGGGCCCTCGGCGGTGCTGACCGCGCTGGCGCTGGGCGGCCTGCCGACGGATGCGTTTTTCTTCGCAGGCTTCCTGCCCAATAGTAAATCCGCACGGATCGCGGCACTGGAAAAGCTGCGCGACGTGCCGGGAACCTTGGTGTTTTACGAATCACCCAAACGGCTTGGGGCCATGCTGCGCGATGCGGCAACCGCGCTGGGCGCGGGGCGTAAGGCAGCCATGTGCCGAGAGTTGACCAAGAAGTTCGAAGAAATTCAACGCGATACGCTTGAAAATCTTGCAGAGACCTATCAGGCCCAAACGCCAAAAGGCGAAGTGGTCGTTCTTATTGATCGAAGCCGTTCAGAGTCTGTTAATCACCTTGACCTAGAAACAGATTTGCAACGGGCGCTTAAAGAGATGTCGATGCGTGACGCTGTCGATTTGGTGGCGCAGACCCATGGCCTGCCACGGCGGCAAGTCTATCAGGCGGCATTGGCGCTCGGCAAAAGTTAGGACAACAGTCGGAGTAACGAACATGGCGCAGGGTGACACAGGAATGATGCGAACTGCGGCCAAGCGCCAACGAGGCCGCATAGCCTATCATGCCGGGATCGCAGCCGAAAATAGGATCGCGCAAGACTACGAAAGACGCGGCTTTGCCATCGCGCGCCGCCGCTGGCGTGGCCGCGCCGGAGAGATTGACCTGATCCTGCGCGATGGGGCTGCCTTGATTTTTGTCGAAGTGAAGCAAAGCCGAAGTTTTGCGCGTGCCGCTGAAAGCCTCTCTGCCCGACAGATGCAGCGCATCTACCGCTCTGCCGAAGAATTCCTTGCCGGTGAACCTGCTGGCAGCCTGACCGAAGTGCGCTTTGACGTGGCGCTTGTCGATGGGCAGGGAGCCACGGAAATCATCGAAAACGCTTTTGGCTACGGCTGACCCATTGCGCATAGGCCCCTGCTGCGCCATCTAAGAAGCGATCCCAAACGCCTGCACCGTCGGTCCGGGTCGGATCACGACAAGGTAAGCAGCGGGGGACGCCGATGAAAATCGCCTTTCAAATGGACCCGATCGGGGACGTGAACATCAACGCCGACAGCAGCTTTCGGCTGGCCGAAGAAGCACAGGCGCGGGGGCATGAGCTGTTCTTTTACACACCCGATCATCTGGCGTACCAAGAGGGGCGGATCACCGCGCGGGGCTATGATTTTACCGTACAGCGCGTGCTGGGCGATCATGCCCAGTTCGGAGGTGAACGTGAGGTCGATCTGGCCGATTTCGACGTGGTCTGGCTGCGCCAAGACCCGCCCTTCGACATGCATTACATCACCTCGACCCATTTGCTGGATCGGCTGAAAGACACCACATTGGTGGTCAACGATCCCTTCTGGGTGCGCAACTATCCCGAGAAACTATTGGTTCTCGATTTCCCCGACCTGACGCCGCCCACCACCATTGCGCGGGATCTATCGACCATCAAAGCCTTCAAGGTGAAGCACGGCGATGTGATTTTGAAGCCGCTCTATGGCAATGGCGGCGCCGGGGTGTTCCGGCTGGATGCCAATGACCGCAACCTTACCTCGTTGCATGAGCTGTTCACCGGTTTCTCTCGGGAGCCGCTGATCGTTCAGAAATTCCTGCCTGCCGTGTCGAAAGGCGACAAGCGCGTCATCCTTGTGGACGGGGAGCCAGTAGGAGCGATCAACCGCGTACCGGCGGAAGGCGAAACGCGGTCGAATATGCATGTCGGCGGGCGACCGGAAAAGGTCGGGCTGACCGAGCGCGATCTGGAGATTTGCGCCGCCATTGGCCCATTGCTGAAAGAAAAGGGTCAGGTCTTCGTCGGTATCGATGTCATCGGCGACTATTTGACCGAAATCAACGTGACTTCCCCCACCGGCATTCAGGAACTGGAACGGTTCGACGGCGAGAATATCGCTGGCAAAATCTGGGAGGCGATCGAGGCCCGCCGCGGGTGAGCCTGCGCCAGCATCTTTTGAACCGCTGCCTGCGCCTGACAGAGAAGCCTTTGTTGGCCCGCGCAAACCCTCAAATGCTGCGGGCCACGATGGAGATGCAGGCGCGGCTCTTTTTTAAAGGGCCGCGCGATGTCTTCGCCGAATGGCGGGGCTTGCCGGGGGCGGGTTCGGTGCTGTGGCTTACGCCGCAGGGCCCTTCGAATGGTCGCGTGATCCTCTACGTCCATGGCGGCGGATTTGTCTTCGGCAGCCCGGAAACCCATCGTGCCATGGTCGCGCGTTTGGCGCTGCTGACGGGCGCGCAGGCGGTGCTGCCGCGCTATGCGCGGGTGCCGGAGGCGGCCTTTCCCAAACCTGCGGAAGACATCCGCGCGGCTTGGGACGCGCTGTGTCGGACAGGCATCGCCGCGCGGGACATCGTGATTGGCGGCGACAGCGCGGGCGGTGCTTTGGTCTTTGACCTTTTGGCGGAGCTTTGCCGCGAAGGCGCGGCGCTGCCTGCGGGCGTCTTCGGGCTTTCCCCCTTGTTGGACATGACCTTTTCCGGCGCGAGCTTCACGCAGAATGCCGAAAGTGACGTGTTGTTGCCCGCCGCCCGCGCGGCAGAGATGGCGCGGCTATATCTGCGGGGGCAGAGCGCAGAGAGCCCGCGGGCAAGTCCGATCCTCGCGGATTTCAAAGGGGCGCCGCCGGTCTGGCTTACCGTGAGTGACAGCGAAATCCTACGTGACGACAGCCGCCGCTTTGCGGCCCGTTTGCGCGACGCGCAGGTGCCGGTCACCTTTCAAGAGGTCCATGATCTGCCGCATGTTTGGCCGCTGTTCCAAAACCACCTGCCGGAGGCGCGCGAGACCCTTGCGACCCTCGCCGAGTGGATCAGCGCCTTGCCGCCGGATCGGGCAGGCGAAAGCTGATCGCTTCGGCCATATGGGGGCGGCGCACCTCGGCGGCACCCTCGAGATCGGCGATGGTGCGGGCCACGCGCATGACCCGGTGATATCCACGCGCGGAGAGGCAAAACCGTTCAGCCGCGCGCAGCAGCAGGTCGCGCGCTTCCGCATCCGGGCTGCCGACGGTTTCGAGCAATTCCCCCGCCGCGTCGGCATTGGCCGATATGCCGTCATGCTGGGCGTAGCGGGTTGATTGGAGCGCCCGCGCGGCAGCGACCCTTGCCGCAACCTCGGCAGAGGTGTCGCCGTTGGCGGGCAGGTTGAGGTCACTGTAGCTGACGGGGGGCACGTCGACACGCAGGTCGAAACGGTCCATCAGCGGGCCCGAAATGCGGCCTAGGTAGTCTTCGCCGCAGGCCGGGACGCGGGCGCAGGCGCGGGCCGGATCGGGCAGATATCCGCATTTACA
The DNA here is from genome assembly GCF_001634775.1 of Sulfitobacter sp. HI0027. Lineage (NCBI taxonomy): Bacteria > Pseudomonadati > Pseudomonadota > Alphaproteobacteria > Rhodobacterales > Roseobacteraceae > Sulfitobacter > Sulfitobacter sp. HI0027. The sequence goes on along the minus strand of NZ_LWER01000449.1, from coordinate 1,943 downwards.
CGGGTTTGCTGCGGCCACCAGCATGAAGCGGCAGGGGTATTTCACATGGGCGTTGGCGCGCGCGATCATGACCTCGCCAGTTTCGATCGGCTGGCGCAGGGTTTCGAGGACTGTGCGATTGAACTCTGGAAACTCATCCATGAACAGCACGCCATTATGCGCGAGGGATGCCTCACCCGGTCGCGCTTGGCGTCCGCCGCCGATGATGGCGGCCATCGAGGCCGTATGATGCGGCTCGCGAAAGGGGCGGCTGCGGGAAATGCCCCCCTCATCTAGAAGCCCGGCGAGGGAGTGGATCATCGACGTCTCCAGCGCCTCGGTCGCGGTAAGCGGCGGCAGGATGCCCGGCAGCCGCGCGGCCAGCATGGATTTGCCCGAACCCGGCGTGCCGACCAACATTAGGTGGTGCCGTCCGGCGGCGGTGATTTCCAGCGCGCGTTTGGCGCGTTCCTGACCTTTGACTTTGCGTAGATCGCGGCCTGCCGCAGTCAATGGCACTTCCCCCGGTTCTGCGGGCGTGATCGGCACTTGGCCTGTGTAGTGGCGAACAACGTCGCCTAGATTGGCCGCGGCGATGACCTGTGTGTTGCCGACCCAAGCGGCCTCTGCTCCCGATCCTGCGGGGCATAGGAGGCTGCGGTCGTGGGTGGCGGCAGCCATCGCCGCGGGGAGGGCGCCGACGACCGGCATGAGCGTACCGTCAAGCGAAAGCTCTCCCAAGGCGACCACATTCTGGGTGATGTCCTCTGGCAGGATGTCGAGCGCTGACAGAAGTGCCAGTGCGATGGGCAGGTCGAAGTGACTGCCCTCCTTGAGCAGGTCTGCCGGGGAAAGGTTCACGGTGATGCGTTTTGACGGCAAGGCGATGGCCATGGCACTGAGCGCGGTGCGCACCCGGTCGCGCGCTTCTGACACGGCCTTGTCCGCCAGTCCGACGATAGAGAAACCGGGCAGGCCCGCAGTGACCGCGCATTGCACCTCGACAATGCGCGCCTCAACCCCCTGAAATGCGACCGTATAGGCCCGCGATACCATTGCCCACTCTCCCGCCTTGCTATGGTTAATCGATAGGCAAGACGGGTTTAGGAATGGTTAATGCAGGTCTTAGGCCGCCGTAGCGACGGGCCAGTCCCGTTTGGGCAAACCAAGCTCATAGGGGAACGGTTCATACGCGGTTTCCAACCCGGCAGCGCGCCATGTTTTGAAGGCCGGATCATGGATTGTGGCGTCGCAATAGGCCCGCGCATCAGCCGAGACAGGCAGGTCATAGCCGACGATCCGCGCGGCAACCGGGGCATAGAATACGTCAGCGAGCGAGTAGGCCCCGAAAAGCCACGGCCCTGCGCTGCGCGGCTGGCTGCGGGCATGTCGCCACAAGTCTTCGATGCGCTCTAGGTCTTGCCGGGTGTCGGCATCCGGGTCGAACCCTTCCCACACATGTTGCAATTGCATCGGGCAGGCTCCGCGCAGCGCGCCGAAGCCGGAAGCCATCGCAACACATAGCCAGCGCGCCGTGGCCCGGGCGGCTGGATCAGCGGGCCAGAGCCCGGCATCGGGATGCCGTTCGGCCAGCGTTTCGGCCATGGCTAGTGTTCTCCACCTGACAGGAGATTCCCATCGGCAACGTGATGTGCCATATTTGAGGCATGAGACGCCATGACATCTGCCTTTACCTTGGCCCCGCCGACCGTACTGAGCTTCAAGCCCTGATCAGCAACCGCAACACTGCGCGCAAGCTTGTCTGGCGGGCCGAGATCGTCCTGGCCACAGCGGACGGTCATGGCACGTTCGAGATTATGCGACGCGCGGGCACGTCGAAACCCACGGTCTGGCGCTGGCAGCAGCGGTATCTCGATGAGGGCGTGGCCGGTCTCAAGCGTGACAAGACGCGACCCTCGCGGGTGCCGCCTTTGCCCGTGGAAACAAGGCTGAAGGTGATCGCC